>DATMYN010000355.1:0-2208 GCA_035560875.1 Longilinea sp.
GAGAATTGTATATTCCTAATCCTATTGCATTTATCAGAATATCCCCTAAAATAAAGTTATCTTTTTTAAGTGTAAGAGGAGTCCAGTATATGAAAATGAAACATCGCCCTTTGATCGTCATGGCGGTTCTAGTGATCCTGGCTTTTATCCTATCCCAATGCGGTGGGACATCCCCTGTCGTTAGCACCGTTACCACAAGCCAGGTTCCTACCATCAGCGCCGAGACGGTAAGCTATGTTGAAACAACATGTGGAGCCTGCCATAGTTTTAGCCGAGTTTCCGAACGCGGACACTCCGAAGCGGAATGGTCAAGTATAGTTGACCAGATGATCGCCAATGGCTTGGCGGTTTCCAACGACCAGCGGGCCACCATTATCCAATATCTGGCTCAAGTATATCCATAGAGTGAATTACCGAAAGAGACCTGTGAAAATTCACAGGTCTCTTTTTGATTTAATGATTGGATGGGTATTACACTACCCGCACAAACCGGCGTTTCCCAACCTGTAACACACCCTTGTGCGGAAATTCCACCCGCCCGTCCGAAAGGATTTCACCATCCAAACGGACGCCATTTTGTTCAAGCAGGCGCCGTCCTTCGCCTTTACTTTCAACCAACCCAGCAGCAATCATCACATCCAGCACCGTCTGCCCGGTAGATAGTTTGAAATCCGGCATTTCATCCGGCGTGTCGTGTTTTTGGAACATACGCACAAAATTTTCCTGGGCGGCGTCCGCGCCGGCATCGCCGTAGAAGGCGCTGGTGATCTCCCAGGCTAATTTCATTTTGGCATCGCGCGGGTGAAGCGTCCCGTTTTCGATATCTTTTTGGATTGTATCGATCTCTGCCGGAGTCCAACGTGTGACCAAGCTAAAGAACTGCGGCATGGCGCTGTCGGGGATGCTCATGGTTTTACCATACATATCCTCAGCTGTCGTGTCGATGGGGATATGGTTGCCCAATGACTTGCTCATCTTGATCACCCCATCGGTTCCGGGCAGGATACTGACGCTGATGGCGATGTTGGGTTTCTCACCCAGCGAGGTCATGATCTTGCGCGCCGCGGTCATAATATTGAATAACTGATCGGTTCCGCCGATCTGTACGTCAGAGCGCATAGCATAGGCATCGTACCCCTGCATGATGGCATAGAAGAACTCATGCAGATGGATCGGGTCGCCTTTATCCCAACGGACCTTGAACTTCTCGCGTTGCAGAAATTGTTGTACGGTAAAGTTCGCTGCCAAGCGGATCAGATCCTCAAATTTGAGTTTGGAGAGCCACTCAGCGTTATACCTTACCCGGGTCTTTTCAGGATCAAGGATCTTGAACGCCTGTTTGGCATAGGTTTGGGCGTTGGCTTCCACCTCTTCGGGAGTCAAAATGGGACGGGTTACATCCTTATCGGAAGGATCGCCAATCAAAGCAGTGTAATTCCCGATCAGGAATGTTACTTCATGCCCCAACTCCTGGAATTGGCGCAACTTGCGCATGGTAACGGTATGCCCAAGGTGTAAGTCCGCTTTGGTCGGATCGTACCCGCAATAAACGCGCAGCGGACGGCCTTCTTTTTGCGCGTCAATGAGCCGTTCTTTTAGTTCGGCAGCCATTGTGCGCTTGAGAGACTCGTCCCCATACTCCGTACCCAGCATGAGATAGGTGACTTGTTCATCGATATTCATAAGCGCCTCCATTGCGGTTGACGGGCAGCAATATTTGCCGCCCTGCGAATTGCCGATGATTATACCAGGAAGTAAGCCTTCATGTTCGCATGCACCTCTGGGGATACTAATAATGTCTCAACATCCATCCAACGATAGTCGGAATGCTGTGTCTCCGGTAATTTTTCTAGGTCAGGGGTGAACTTTACCCGATACGCCAGGTTCACATAATGGGTACCAAATCCGGGCACACCCGCAAAATTATCAGCATAGATATGGTCAAATACGCCGTGAAAGACCGTTTGCTCTATTCGTAAACTAACTCCTACTTCCGCCAGCGTAATACGTTGAAAAGCTTCCGGGATGCGTTCGTTTTTATAGATCCGCCCGCCCGGTACAAACCACCAACCTTTAGCTGGGGGGTTCCTGCGCAATGCAACCAGGATTTGGTTCTTATCGTTTTCGATCAATAGATCGATCGCTACCAAGGGGGCCAAGCGGATGACGGTAAGGAATTCATCTTTCTCAAGCTGTTTTGGCAATTTT
>DATMYN010000356.1:0-2472 GCA_035560875.1 Longilinea sp.
CCTATGGTATATTGATTTCATCATTTATCCCCCGGCGAGGTCAATTTATGCATACAGAGCTCAAAGAAGTACTCGATGAAAAAGGGCTGAAGGTTTTCATTCATTTCCCGTTTGTTCTTTACAACAAAAATCCGTATTGGATCCCTCCACTCAACTTTGACGAATTCAACACACTCAGTAAGAAGAAAAACCCGGCTTTCGAATATTGTGAAGCGCGGTTATGGCTGGCTTATCAAAATGGTGAAGTGGTCGGGCGCGTAGCTGCCATCATCAACCATCTGCATATCAAAAAATGGGAGCAGCCCTATATCCGTTTTGGATGGCTGGATTTTATCGACGACCCCGATGTATCCGGCGCCTTGATCGGCGCGGTGGAAAATTGGGCCAAAGAAAAGAGCCTGACCGCAGTCCATGGACCTTTGGGTTTTTGCGATATGGACCGGGAAGGAATGCTCATCGAAGGCTTCGACGAGATGAGCACTATGATCACAAACTACAATTTTCCTTATTACCCCGCACACCTTGAAAAACTTGGATATACCAAAGATACCGATTGGGTAGAATATGAGATCAGCATGCCGGATGAACCGGATGAGCGTATCCACAAGGCGGCTGCCATTGTGCTCAAACGTGGTAATTTACATTTGTTGCAAGTAACCAAGAAAAAGCAGTTATTAAAGTATGCCAAAGAGATCTTTCAGGTCTACGATGAGGCTTACCGGAAATTATATGGGTTTGTCCCTTTGACCGAAAAACAGGTGGAAGGATATATTGACCAATATTTCGGATTTATCTCACCGGAATTCGTACCCGTTGTGCTCGATCAAGAAAATCGAGTGGTGGGTTTTGGGATCACCATGCCCTCGTTAGCTAAAGCACTGCAGAAAGCCAACGGGGAATTATTCCCATTTGGCTTCTTGCACATGTTGAAAGCCATGCAAAAGAACGACCGGGCCGATCTATATTTGATCGGTGTAAAAGATGAATACCAAGGTGCCGGTGTCAACGCCGTTATCATGGACAGTGTAATTCAAGTATTCAAGCAAAAAGGGATCGTTAAAGTAGAGTCGAATCCCGAATTAGAGGATAATCTTATGGTGCGCACGCAGTGGAAATACTTTACCACCCGCCAGCATAAACGCCGCAGGGTTTTCATTAAAAATTTGACCCAACAATAACCCTGTTGAGATCGCTACCAATTTAATAAAAACGGCTTGATCAAAACTCAAGACACACAGGAGCCGATATGGATAAGGATTTTCAGGCAGATGTAGTTGTGGTTGGTGCCGGAACGGCGGGGACGTACTTCGCCTGGCAGATAGCCAAAGCAGGTTTCAAAGTCATCATCCTAGAAGCCAGAGCCCTGGACCTGATGGGGCAGAACATTGAAGTCATCCACATGGATCAAAGCGCTTTCGCTGAATTCGGGGTACCCGAACCGCAGCCGCCTGAGCGTATCCACCTGGAAACAGTAGGCGTGATGTGGTCACCGGACCGCGCCATCACCGATACGGTAGAGCACCCCTTTTATGTTTTGAATATGCCGGCTTTATACCACCGCTTGCATGAATATGCTGCCAAAGGTGGGGTTGAGATCATTGAAAAAGCCGAGGTCACCGGTGTGATTATCGAAAATGGTACTTTGTGCGGGGTTACTGGGGAGATCAAAGGGAAACCTTTCCAGGCACGTGCCCGGTTGGTTGTGGATGCCTCCGGAATGGTGGGGGCGGTGCGCACGAAATTACCGGATGGTTTCGGGGTAGAGAACAGCCCGATCGACCCGGCTAAAATATTCTGCTGCTGTCTTGAGTTACGCACGAATTTACCCAAAGGATCGCTTACCGGCAGTAATTCCTTCATGTCGGAAAGCGGTTTTTGGAACCGTTCCTATGGAGATGACATCATTATTGGGATGAGCCAGCACGGGGGATATGAATACACCTGGCAAAAGCATAAAGAATTCCGTGAACGAAATTGGGGGGATCCCGGGAAATTAGTCTCCCGCCGGCAAGGGATGGTACCCTACCGGCGTTCTCCATTCTCTCTGGTTGGCAATGGGTTCCTGGTGGTGGGCGATGCTGCCTTCCAAAACCGCCCCTTCTCTGGGGAAGGCATTATTTCCGGTTGGGGCGCCTGCCGGTCAGCCTTACCGGCTGCCCTCGAAGCTCTCCGCAGAGGAGATGTAAGCCGCAAAGCTTTGTGGGCGTATAACACCACCTATTTCCATGACCAAGGCGCCAAGTTCGCTGCGGATATGGCCCAACTGCCGGCCGCTACCGAATTCAATGCCAAAGATACCAACTACCTCTTCCGCCACCACATTATCTTTAACGGTAAAGATTTCGCCGAACTGGCTGAAAAGTATGAAGTGGTCATGGGAACCGGGAAACTCCTCAAGATGGTAGTTGTCTTGATCTGGGGTGTGATCACGGGTCAGTTCAAGTCATCAACCTTGAAAATACTCATGACCGT
>DATMYN010000357.1:0-6133 GCA_035560875.1 Longilinea sp.
GCATTATCCAATCCATCCATACAAAAGGGGTATTTATGCCATTACACACTGGTAACAAGTCCACCTTATGGATAGCAGGAATTATTCTGCTAATGCTATGCGCTTGTCAAATGGGGAGTGTAATCACTCCTCTATCCACTAACACACCAATTCCGCCTACATTGACCAGTACAATGACGCGCCCAGCATCTACTGCCACCCCACAAGCCACCCCCACCCTCCATTATTCCGGCGGTGAGACAGTGGTCGTTCAAGATGCCGGGTTTTCGTTAGAAATGCAGGCTGATTACAGCATGGAATATTTAACCTCATCCATTATGGTACGAAAAGAGGGGATCAGTTTCTACTTCTTTTCAACTGTGGAAGAAGGTCTGCCGGAAATAGTACCCGAAGAATTGATATCAACCTATTTGGATCGATCCTCTCCTTCGGGAATATCACAGATTGAAATGAGTGGACCCTATCCGATCGTGGTAGATGGATCAACCGGCGTGTATTACAACCTTTCCGGTCCAGGTTTCGGAACGGTTTTTGAAGGCCAGGCTCTTGTTGTCGATCGAAATCCTTACCAATTTATGTTAGCAATCGCTCTTGTTAGTGTCGAAAACGATCCCGATCTATGGAATTCCACCGGATTAGCATCTTTTCAAGAATATCTCGGATCTATCAACTTTTTATACGATACAGAATGTGTCGTATCAACCGATCCAACCTACGGCTACAGTCAGGATAATCCCATCCGAGTCGGAGGAGATGCCTTTGATGGCCCATTCCGGGAAGACGCCTATCTTACTGCCCTGCGCGGCCACAACGGGCAAGTGATCAGCTCTAGCCGTTACTCACTGCCTTACGGGGATACCATTTTGGATGTCTTCACGATCACTTTTCCCGGTGCTCCCGGGCAATTGATCATTTACATTGATGAGTACAGCTATGCCGAACCGCAGGCTCCGGTTGGGTTTACCTGTGGAAGCACATTCTTTTTCACCGAACCTGAAGATTAACAAATGTGAAACCAACATGCAAACAATGAACTTCCCTCACAAAAAGACTGTAACGACAAGAATAGCGCTGTGTGGTTTTTTATTACTGATCATATTGGCGGGCTGTACGGGCGGGATAACCGGTGAAACCCTTGAGGTAGTCGGTGAAACAGATAAAACACCTACCGGTCCAACCTACACCCCAAGCGTAACCTCCACGCGGACCGTCAGACCGACCGTATATGTCCAACCCACCCCCACCTTTACCGAATTCACGCTGATGGCCGATGAGATGGTAACATCCATTGACCGAAGTTATACTCTCCTAGTACCTTCTTCCTTCGATGTGATCGAAACCTATGGATATTTAGATTTCCACGATTATGTCCTTTTTGTGTTTTCAGAAATGTATTCGTATCCGGATGATGTTGAATATCTATACGGTTTATCTGATGAATCCATTGCCATCGATCATTTAAGTTTGATCGGCAGAGGCGGCGGGGGTGGGTTAAATTTGGGCGATCCATATCCAGTTATGGTGGATGGTGTTGAAGGGACAGGTTTTAATGTCTCCGGTACCCGCTATGATACGCCGGAGGAAGGTGAGATCGTGATCGTCAAACGCAATCATATCGAGGTGTTAGTGATCATGGCGCTTTCTTCGCAGGATCGGTATGAGCAACAATGGCAGGATTATGATCAAGCTCTATTCCAAGAAGTCCTGGATTCCTTCCACTTCAATCGCGAAACCCCGTGCACAGTCTCAGCCAGTTCAGCCTATGGTTATTCGCAGAATTTACCCATCGGTGTGGGCGGAGGAGATTTCGCCGGAGAGACATTGATCGAGGTTTATTTGTCCTCGTTGCGCGGACCTGATGGGCAGACCATCACCTATGAATATATCGACTCTATTCCATACGACGACTCATTATTAGTGCGCTACAACATCAGTTATAGCGGCTTAAGTGCACCGGTTGAATTGTTCTTTGATATTAACAATTTCACCAACCCCATGGCTCCGGTGGGTTTCTCCTGTTTCAGCGATTTCGAGTTTGGTTTACCATGACACCCTTCACGAGCGGACCATCCACTGCATCTTGGTCAATAAAAATGATGCTTTGTGTCATTGTGATCATTTTCATGAGCGCTTGCGTTTTTGCAATCCCAGATACGCTCGAAAGTAACCCGGCAGCCACCTCCATATCTTCGAATACCTCCACACTCTCATTACCAAGCCCAACACCTACCCGCAGCCCTACTTTGACATTCCGTCCCACGCCCTTCCCCACCCCTGCCGAATTCATTTCGGGAGAGAACGAACGGATTACCTCGGAAATGGGGGGGATTTCTCTGATCCCACCGGCTGGGTATGAGATTACCTTGGATGGGAATATGATCCTCATCAATGGGGAACAATTCGAGCTCCAAATGATGGGATTCATATCCGCCGAGTATGCCGAAGCCATCCACGCCTATTCTCCCCTGGAGGCCCTACAGGCATATATTGAATACATGCTGCCGGAAGAATCCAGCCGCATCCAATTCCACAATATCCATGCCGAAACCATCGATGGGAATGTGGGTAATTCATTTGAGATGTCCGGGGTATATGGCGGGCGGGAGATCGGCGGCGAAGCTCTGGTGATCCTGCGTAACGAGCAGGAAGTGCTAATCGGTTTCGCCTTTACCGACCGTCACCAGTGGCAAAACGCCGGGCACCTGGTGTTTGAGGATTTGCTCAGTTCGATCGATTTTATTCATGTAACACCTTGCACGGTTGCAATCGATCCCTATTATGGCTATACCCAAGACCGTCCCATTGCCATCAGCGGCGGGGAAATCGGCGGCCATTACCTTGAGCAGGCTTACCTGGAAAACTTACGCGGAGAGAACGGGGCACGGGTTCAGTTTGAATTTCTCGGCACAGTCGAGTATCAAGGGCATACCCTGGATAGTTTTAGCCTGGATTACCTTGGCTTGGGCGCTCCGCTCACCCTCTACTTCGACGCCTATTCCTACACCCAACCCAAGGCGCCGGCAGGCTTTTTATGCCGGGGTGATTTTGAGTTTGGGGAATCCCCAACCGAGGATGAGATTTTCTCACCGTTGGATGATGGGTTGAATTTTTAAAGGAGATCACCTGACAAAAGTGATTCCTATTCGCCATCAAAGCATAAACACTGATTGGCAGCCGACATCGATGATCTGGCAAAAATAACATCAGGAGGGATGTATGGCAACACCTAGTAGCAAGAAATGGATTTCCTGCGCAGATGCTAACGATGTATTGATCCATAATGTGCCCGATCCAAAGAAATTGGCAGAATTCCCTTTCGGGAACGAGTTGGTGCAGTTGTGGGATCAAAATAAGGGTGAGTTTGTAACCCATGGTCGTGATGTGAATATAAATATAAACACTCTGCTCGGACCAAATCCAGAGAATATCGTAAAAGTTGGAATAACCTCTAAAACATCAACAAGGATAAAAGACATCCAAACAGAGGTAATTAACCCCTCAATTAATGGTGAAGAGAAAGAGGATCTAGAATTATTCTTCCGCCTGGCTGCCTTATACCATGATATCGGGAAATACATCATTAGGGAAAGACACCCCACCATAGGACGATACACGCTGGAATACCTCGATCCGGACGAGAAGCATGCGCTGTGTGTACTTCTTAATAACGATGAGGATCGGCTGCAATTATTGATCGAGATGATCCAATGCCACGACCAGTTCGGTGTGCTTTCTACCGGTGAGGCTTCCTACCCCATCTTGCTAAATGCAATCTCATCGTGGAGCAACTCCCCAGATCTCCAGAAAAGAGCCATCCTGTCCATTATGTGGTTGAATATTGCCGATATGGCTGGAGTACCGGGTTTTACAATACAAGATCGAGATGTAGCAAAGGTATTGGACGACTTACAGTGGTATATGGAAGCTATGGTCACCTGCACTAACACTAAAGAGCGTCTTTCCGAGCATATCATTCAGCTTACCGCCGAAGAAGAACGAGCGATCATCCGTATCGAGAGGCTACTTATCGAATCGGCTCGGTCGTCCCAGAGGTGCGATAGGTTATCTGAACGAAATCTTAAGACCAATGAGACCAGGGCGCATGAATTGGTGCGTAACCAGTTGAAAACAGTCTATCCCACTGCCATTCCGCGGCGTGATTTTGCTTACCAATTTACGCATGTATGTAAGATGGATTACGCCAAGCGCTTTTTTGAATGCTTGATCGATTATTGCGATGGTCCCGCAAGTAAAAAGTGCTTGTTGATTTTAAGGTCAGAAACAGAGATCGATGATGAACGCCTGATCTATGCCGTCCTGGCTATCCTGCACAGAATTACTTCAACCTATGCGGCTATGATCGATACCAAAGAAGGACCCGGTAATCTCATCGGTGTGGAAATGAAAGACCTGACCCCGGCCAACGCCAAAGCAAAAACATCGCAGATATGCAAGCTGTTATTAGAAAGTCATTATCCCGGTTTAAGTTGGATCATGAGCGATTGTCCGGCCTGGTATTTCTAGGTTGAGGTAAACTGCGGAGAAAATTCCATATCGGGTATAATTTCCATTAATGTCCGATTCACCATCCACAGGTACAAGCGCTGTCCGGCAGATCGCCAAAGCGGCCGGGACGGTCATGGTCGCCTTTTTGATCGGCAACCTGATCGGCCTGCTGCGCGGGGTTGTGATCGCCAATGCCTTCGGCACAAGCGGCGAATACGATTCTTTTAGCGCTGCCAACCGCCTCACCGAAACCCTTTACAACCTTATGGCCGGCGGGGCTTTAGGGTCGGCTTTTATACCCACTTTTATTGGTCTCCTCACAAAAGATGACCGCAATGGCGCCTGGAAATTAGCCTCCAGTATCACCAACCTACTCATCCTTGTCCTCAGCGGTGTAGCCATTTTGATGGCCATATTTGCTCCGTTTGTCGTGCGGTACGGATTATTCATCATTAATCCGGCTGAAAATCTTGAGGAGCAAACACTCACAGTAACATTATTGCGCATCATGCTGCCCAGCATCGCTGTCTTTGGTCTCAGCGGGCTGGTCATCGGGATCCTCAATTCTCATCAAAAATTTTGGCTGCCCGCCATTGCCCCGGCTATGTATTCCATTGGGATCATTATTGGGGTGATTTTCTTCCCGCACACCTGGGGGATCTACCGCCTGGCTTGGGGGGCTTTGTTCGGCTCGTTCTTACATCTGCTTATTCAACTTCCGGCGCTGATCAAATTACCCGAACGCAAATATTCTCTCACACTAGGGCGCGGCAACCCTGCGGTGAGGACCGTCTTACGGCTTATGGGACCGCGCATATTTGGTGTGGCGGTCGTGCAGTTGAATTTCATTGTGAATACCATCATCGCCCTCTCGCTGCCCGAAGGAAGCGTATCCTCTATATCATTCGCTTTTGCCATCATGCTCATGCCTCAAGCGGCCATCGCCCAATCGATCGCCATCGCTTCACTGCCAACCTTTTCAGCCCAGGCAGCCCAAAACAAATTAGATGAGATGCGCTCTTCGCTGGTATCCAGTCTGCGGGGAGTACTGCTGCTGGCGCTGCCGGCCTCGTTAGGGTTGATCCTGCTGCGCGTCCCGTTGATCCAGTTCATGTACGAACGGGGTGAGTTTACCGCCCAATCAACCCAAATGGTAGCCTGGGCTTTGTTATTCTATGCAGCCGGTCTGGTCGGTCATTCCGTCGTCGAGGTCATCAGCCGGGCTTTTTATGCGGTCAATAACACGCGCACGCCGGTCATCATCGGCGCCATCGCCATGACCATCAACCTGGCGCTCAGCCTGATCCTATCCCACTGGTTTGGTGTAATGGGCTTGATGCCGCACGGCGGTCTGGCTTTAGCCAATGCAGTGGCAACCGCCTTGGAAATGGTGGCTTTAATTGTAATGATGCGCAAACGCTTGAACGGGTTGGAGGGCAAGCGGCTTTGGCAGGCTGTCGGCCAATCTGCCATAGGGACAATCGTAATGAGTGGATTGGTCGTGCTATTCCTGCAGTACACACCTAACCTTTCAGCCCTCGTCCGAACCGTGGGGGGTGGGGTGATCGGCGTCGGAGCCTATAGTGTGGTGATGCTGGCCCTTAAAACGCCCGAAATCAGCCAGGTG
>DATMYN010000358.1:0-6125 GCA_035560875.1 Longilinea sp.
CTTTAATTCAACAAGAGTATAATTTCAGCTTATCCGCCAGCACCCGCTGGCATTTGCATGAATCGGAGGCCCTTTTCACATGGATCGTCGATATATCAAACTAATTTTGATCCTTGTACTGGTAGGGCTGGTAGCTTGGATGGACATTCCAAATGATACCGGAATTTCCATCGGATCTTTCCAGCGCACAATGCGACCAGTCTTGGGATTAGACCTGCGTGGGGGTATACAAGTCTTGTTACAACCCGTCGCTGGATCTGATGTCACTGACCAAAACCTCAGTGATGCCGCTTCAATCCTAGAAAGTCGTTCAAACGGCTTGGGTGTCAGCGAAGTTGTATTCCAGATCGCAGGTGGGCAATACATCCTGGGAGAATTCCCGGGCGCAACGGATACCGAACAGGTTGTGAATATCATTCAGCAAACCGGTTTGTTGGAATTCATCAGTGCCGAAAGCACACGCCTTGATGCAGGGACTGTTGTTCAAACCGATTATACCGGCCTGACCGCAGGGACTACCACAAATGCTGATGGTACAACCACCACTGTTTACCATACCGTAATGACCGGTGCGGATATAGAATCTGTGGCCGTCGGAACGGACTCTTCATCTGTCAGCGGTGGTTCTGCAGTGAATTTTGTCCTTACCGAAAACGGTGCCCAAATCTTCAGCGATTGGACCTCTAATCATGTCGGTGAATACCTCGCCATTGTATTGGATGGAACGGTCATTTCCTGTCCTACCATCTCCACAGCCATCCCTGATGGGCAAGGTCAAATTTCAGGAAATTTCTCTGTGGAATCGGCAAATAACCTGGCAGTTACATTACGATTTGGTTCTCTTCCCCTTGAGCTTGATATTGTTCAGAGTAATTTGATTGGACCCTCTTTAGGTGAAGATTCCTTAAATAAATCGCTCCTGGCAGGAATGATCGGCTTCATCATCATTGCATTATTCATGTCGATCTATTACCGCACACCAGGTATGCTGGCAGTCTTATCGATCGTTATCTTTGCCGGTATGACTTACGCCCTGTTTGTACTCATTCCTGTCACGCTCACCTTGCCCGGCATTGCCGGTGTACTGCTTAGTACAGGCAGCGCATTGGATGCAAACATTCTATTGTTCGAACGCATGAAGGAAGAATTACGCAATGGCCGGACGTTACCCCAAGCCCTTAACCTTGGGTGGAAACGAGCCTGGTCATCCATCCGTGACTCCAACATTGCGACCATCATTACCAGTGTCATCCTCTTCTGGTTTGGCTCCGCTTTTGGCGCCAGCATGGTTAAAGGATTTGCCTTTACCTTGGCATTAGGTGTGGTGGTTAGCATGTTCTGCGCAGTTTTTGTTACGCGCACATTCCTTGATGTTGCCGCTACTGGTGTAAAACCGGAAAACCGGCTCAAATGGTTCGGGGCTTAGGAGGCACATCATGAATATCTTAGGAAAACGCTACTGGCTTTTTGCCCTCTCATTTTTACTCATTGTCCCTGGGCTTGTGATCCTATTCACTCTAGGTGTACCCAAGGCTATCGATTTCACCGGCGGTACCCTGCTTGAGCTTTCATTTTCGACCGGGGTTGTCCCTTCAACAGAAGAAGTCACCGGTGTTTATTCAGACCTTGGGATCACTGATATCCAGGTTCAAACTCTTGGCGAAGACTCTCTGACGATCCGATCCAGCACATTGAATACGAATTCATCAACTGATCAGATCAGCGCCATCCAAGAGGCGTTAGCCGCAATCAGCGGTGGTGATGTCATTGTCAACCGCTCTGATACAGTAACCCCAGCGATCAGTCAGCAGGTGACCACCCGGGCAACCCAAGCCGTCTCTGTGGCTGCATTAGCAGTGATCATCTATATCACCATATCTTTCCGCAAAGTTCCAAACTCTTTCCGGTATGGTATTTGTGCCATTATTGCCATGGCGCATGATGTCTTGATCGTGTTTAGTTTGGTAGCGATTGGCGGCCAGTTGTTTGGCTTCCAGGTCGACTCCTTGTTCTTGACAGCCTTATTGACCGTGATCGGTTTCTCGGTACAGGATAAGATCGTAGTATTCGACCGCATTCGCGAGAATACTCCCATCTTACGAAAGATCTCATACGAGAAATTGGTCAATCACTCCATCGTGCAAACCTTGCAGCGTTCTATCAACACCCAGTTGATGACAGTAGAATTCTTACTGCTTGCCCTGGCTCTGTTCGGCGGCATAACCCTGCGAGAATTTTCGATCATCCTTTTGGTCGGCTTGTTAAGTGGTACCTACTCTTCCATTTTCATTGCGGCTCCATTGCTTGTTGTTTGGGAGACCAAAGAGTGGAAAAATTGGTTCCGCAAACCAAAAACTAACCAAGCTGCCTGATTTGTCCTTCAAAAAGGGTTCTGATATACTTATATCAGAACCCTTTTTTTGTTCAAAAATCCAATTTTCAGGAGAGAATTCATGCGCAAAGAAGTCGTGTTGATCACCGGTGCTAACGGCGAGATCGGCCACGGCCTCATTAGTTATTTGGGCGAGCAAGGGAATTACACCATTGTCGCCCTGGATGTTCAGCCATTGGACAAATCCCTGCGTTGTTATGTCGAAAGATTTATACAAGGGGATATTTTAGACCCAATGCTGCTCGGTCGCTTGGTGGTGGAATATGAGATCCGTACAATTTACCATTTGGCATCCATACTATCCACAAAAGCTGAATATAACCCTGAAACCGCCCACCGCGTGAACGTGGAAGGAACATTGAACCTGCTGCGGTTGGCAGTCGAACAAGCCTCTTGGCAAGGCAAGGATATCAAGTTCCTTTACCCCAGTTCCATTGCTGCTTATGGCTTGCCTTCTTTGCAGCAAAAAAATGCAGCCGGTAAGGTAAAAGAAAACGATTGGTTATTCCCGGCAACCATGTATGGATGCAATAAACTATATTGTGAGCACCTTGGCCGTTATTATTCTCAAAATTACCGTCAGTTAGCTGCCGACCGGCCAAAATCTACCATCGATTTCCGTTGCATCCGCTTCCCAGGACTTATCAGTGCTGCAACCATCCCGACTGGTGGAACCAGCGATTATGGCCCGGAGATGCTTCATCATGCTGCTCAAGGTATCCCATATGCATGCTTTGTACGGCAAGATGCTACGTTGCCATTTATGGTCATGCCCGACGCGATCAAATCGCTGTTAGAGCTTGAAGCCGCACCTCGCGATGCCCTTACGCAAACCGTGTACAACGTAACCAGTTTTAGCCTTTCAGCGCAAGAATTCTACGACAAAGTGAAATCAGCTTTTCCGAAAGCTGAGATCACGTTTGAACCACATGCCAACCGGCAAGGAATCGTTGACACCTGGCCATCCGATGTGGACGATGCTGCAGCCTGTCATGATTGGGGCTGGAAACCTGATTATGATATGCGTCGCTCTTTTGACGAATATCTGATCCCAGCGATTAGAGAACGTTACTCTGCATGATTTCCAATGGAGAAGGCGCATGCCTTCTCCATTCCTGAAATTCAAAGGAGGATTCCGATGTCAGATAATACCATTACTGTTCCTAAAGCTGCTGACGAGAAGACCGGCCCTATAATGGTTTATACCGCTGCTGCTTTATATTGGGGCGAGAGCGTGGTTAAACAACAGATCCGTATGAGTACCTGGTTGCGCACTCAGGCTGCTCCTGATTTTGTTCCGGTATACAATGTGAAATTTATCGTCCCTGCTTCCGCCGGAACGCCCAGACCCATGTTCCTGCCGGAGATCCATATCCCCATTAAAAACGTACTGGCACTCCACCTTCAGCCCCCTGCTCAAGATCCAATCGATTATGACCCAAATGAACCAAACCGGCGTATGGATCCGGTATCGATCATTGCCGGAACCTTTCGCATTGATGGTCTCATGCGGATGGCTACCATTTCAACCATGCAAAAATATCTGGAAGTAACGCGTGAATCCTACACAACCATCTATGAAGCCCAAATCAGTAATATGGTTATGCCATCATTGGGGATCATGCGTGTACCCTTGGTCATCGTTCGTCAAATGGACGTCACATTCGCCATTCGTTCTATAGCCTCATAGACCCTACTTTTTCATGGATAAAGTCTTCATCACTCGTAAGATCTCTGCTGACGCCCTGGAAATATTGACATCCATCGCCAATGTTGAGATCTGGCCTGAAGAAACACCACCACAAAAAGATACTCTCCTGTCAAAAATGGAGGGGATTTCCGGTTTATTGTCCTTGTTAACCGATCCGATAGACCGTGAAGTAATAGTAAAGGGGAAGAATCTCAAAGTGATCAGTCAAATGGCGGTCGGTTTTGATAACATCGACACGAAAACCGCCACGACTAATGGCATACCGGTCGGCCATACACCCGGTGTATTAACTGAAGCCACCGCCGATCATACCTGGGCACTTCTGATGGCAGTTGCCCGTAGGATCGTGGAAGCTCACAACGAAGTCCATGATGGTATATGGCGGCCCTGGGGACCGGATGTTCTGTGCGGGATGGATCTTAGTGGATCGACTCTCGGCATCATCGGAATGGGCCGCATCGGAAAAGCAGTAGCCAGGCGGGCTAAAGGCTTTGGAATGCGGATCCTGTACTATGACACCTCGCTCCAAAAGGATATCGAAGCTGAAACAGGGGCAATTTTTTCCGATATGAAGAATGTATTCTCTCAATCGGACATATTGTCATTGCATGTTTACCTTTCCGAAACAACCAAACAGTTGGTAAATGCAAAAACACTCGCCCTTATGAAACCCACCGCAATACTTATCAATACTTCGCGCGGCGGTGTGGTTGATTCGATCGCCCTAACAAATGCCATTCTGGAAAAGAAGATTGCGGCTGCCGGTCTTGATGTTTTCGACCCGGAACCCATTCCACTCAATCACATTTTGCTGCAACAAAAGAATGTCATCATTACCCCTCACATTGCCAGTGCTGGTAAAACCACCCGTCAGAAAATGGCTCAAATCGCGGTCCAAAATTTGATCAACGGCCTGCGTGGCGAACCGTTGCTCCACTGTGCTAACCCCGAAGTCTACTCAAAAAGCAAATAAGAAAGCCAGGTCATTGACGTTGGTTCCGGTCGAACCGATCTGCAACATTCCGCCAGTATTCAGCCAAAAATGATACGAATCGTTGTTTTTTAAATATTCGTCGGGGTTAATCCCATTTTTTAAGGAACTCGCCAATGTCATCCCGGTTACGATGGCGCCGGCCGCATCGGTAGGACCATCTTCCCCATCAGTCGCGAGTGTGATCAATGCCACATTGGATAATCCATCCAATCCACGTACAGCCGCCAAAGCGGTCTCAAGATTTCTACCACCTGATCCATTTCCTTTAAGAGTTACCACCGTTTCACCACCGGCGATCAAACAAAATGGACGCTGAACACCGGAATTGATTTCCTTTTTTAACATTTCAACCAGCCATTCTCCAGCAATCCCCGCTTCACCAACAAGGGATGTAGTGAGAATTCTTGCCAAAATTCCATTTTCTTTGGCTGCCTTTTGAGCTGCCTCAGCAGCAATTTGATTGCTGCCGATCAAATGGATCAGGCTGTTATTATTGATTGGATCATCAGGTTTGACAGTTTCTTGAATATCTTTGTTTATCCCTTGATCGATCAAGTTATGGATCGATACGGGTATTTTTAGGGACAGATCATACTTTTCGATGATCTTTCGTGCATCCTGAAACGTAGTTGGATCCGGGACCGTTGGTCCCGAAGCGATCACATCCAATGGGTTATTTACTACATCAGAAAGGATCAAGCTGATAATCGGTGACGGCGCTGCCCATCGTAATAATCCTCCGCCTTTGAATCCATCAATATGTTTTCGCAGGCAGTTGATCTCGCCAATAGTCGCACCGCAGGATAATAAAAGCTGTGTGAGCTTCCGGTAATCTGCTAAAGTTACATCTTTTTCAGGATAAACCACCAAGGCTGAAGCGCCCCCTGAAATTAAAGCGATCACGATCTCATCCGAAGATTTGTTTAGGAGAAGTTGATGAATTGCTTTTCCGGCCTCCTGGCTGCTTTCATCCGGGATGGGATGCCCACCCGTTAATAGTTGGATCTGTGGTGGAAATGAATCACTTT
>DATMYN010000359.1:0-4756 GCA_035560875.1 Longilinea sp.
GTGTTAGCTCCTATTTATAAGACGACCCATTGTACCAAAAGAATCTTGCTGCGGGGAAATTTTTATATACTTCCTATATTTTGTTTATACCACGTTTATATTCCCCCGGTATCATCAGCTTTGTAAGGTTAAAGAGAACAAAGCATATCGGAGGAAGAAATGACATATTATATTTCACCCATGCGCATGATGCGCAAGAGAATGTTGGATCAGATGATGGACAACGATTTTAACGAGACCGAGCGCGAATATATCGTCCCGTTGGATGTGCGCTCGGAAGCCGATGGCTACGTGGTCACCGCCCTGGTACCCGGCGTCAATGTTGATGACCTGACCATCCAGGTGGTCAATGAAGCCCTCAGCATTCAAGGCGAGTTCAAAGCCGGCCGCGAAGAAGGCGCCACCTACCTGATGACCGAACGCCCCAACGGCAAGTTTTATCGTACCATCCACCTGCCCGATCCGCTTGATTCGGCCAATACCGAAGCCAGCCTGGATAACGGCATACTGACCATCCGGGTGCCGAAAGCCGAAGAGGCCCGCCCCAAATCGATCAAGATCAACGCCAAATAACCCGTACACTCCTTTGGGTTTGTGATGAGACGCTCCAGGGCAGGAAAACCTGCCCTGGATACGTTTAACTACATTAGGTCCCCTCCCTTCCGCTTTAGGGAAGGGAGGACGGGAGGGTTAGGTATTGTATCGAGTTAGGTAATGGTATTGGGGTAGAAGTCAGATAACTCGCCCTCCCCAGGCATCGAGTACGGTTTTACCCTGCGAGAGATTGTAAACAACGCAGAACCCATACACTTATTTACACGTTAAGGGCTCCTCCCTTCCACTTTAGGGAAGGGAGGACGGGAGGGTTAGGTAATGTATCAGTTTAGTTCTTACTTTCTTCCCTTATGCAGCTTGACCCTATCCGGCAGGTAGCGATCTATTCCGCTGTGCGTAATGTGCACACAGCCCAGAATATCCAGGAACTCCAGGTTGCGGAATTTACCCACCGTGCGCATACCTTCATCGCTGATGCGGTTGCAAAAGATCAGGCTCAACCTTTCCAGATGAGGTAATGCCTTGAGGTGCTCGAGGCCGTCATTGGTAATGTCACAGGCGCCGAGGTTCAGGTCCGTCAGCCAGGGCAGGTCTTTCAATACTTCCAACCCGGCATCGGTGATCTTGCGGTTCTCGGCCAGGTTGAGGGAGATCACTTGCTTACAGTTGACAAGTTCCCCCACCAATTGGGCCAATTCTTTATTCCCGATATTCTTGACCCGCACCATGGCTACTTGGTCATTCTCTACCTGAAAGTAACCCGGGCCGCGGTCGCCTTCCGCCCACTCAACCTTGGGTTGGTCTGCCGGACGGGTGAAAACGATAATAGGTAAGCGAGAAGAAAATGTAGTCATATTAAGGTAAAAGGATGTTATCAATCAGGCGGGTTTTACCGAAGTAGACCGCCATGGATATCAACAGGCGGGTATCGGTCACCCCTTCCACTTCGAGCAGGCTTTCAGCATTGGCCACTGATACATACTGCACTTCAGCCAGGGGCTCGGTGTGGAGTATATCCAGCACGATCTGGCGCAGGCGGGTGGCATCGTGTTCACCCTGCTGGTAAGCTTTTTGGGCAGTGGTTAAAGAGCGGTGCAGTACGACAGCTTTTTGGCGCTGCTCGGGGGTCAGGTAGGTATTGCGGCTGGACATGGCCAATCCATCGGCTTCGCGCCGGGTGGGGCAAACAACCATTTCTAGCGGAAAATCAAGATCTTTGACCATGCGCTGTAACACAGCCGACTGTTGGGCATCCTTTTGGCCAAAGAAGGCTTTTTGAGGCTGGACGATATTGAATAATTTCGCCACCACGGTGGCCACACCCCGGAAGTGGCCTGGGCGCATGGAACCTTCCAGCGGTTGGCTAACCTCTTCCACGGTTACCCAGGTCTGGTATCCCTTCGGGTACATGATCTCCGGGGTCGGGAAGAACACCAGGTCAACCCCTGCCGCTTGCAATAAAGCCAGGTCGCCTTCCGGGTTGCGCGGGTATTTCGCCAGGTCTTCCGCGGGTCCAAACTGGGTCGGGTTGACAAATATACTCACCACCACACTGGCGCAGCCCTGCTCTTTGGCTGCCCTCACCAGTGAAATGTGCCCGTCATGCAAATAACCCATGGTAGGCACAAACCCAACCGGTTCGGGTAGTTCTTTACGCAAAGCCCGGAATTCAAGGATTGTTGATGCAGTTTTCAATTCAATACCTCCAAAACGCCATTGGATGGCGGTGATTGTACAGCCAATAATAAATGATAGATCGCCTGATGGGTAGGCATATCCACTCCCGCCAGCGAACCGTAACGCAGCAGTTCACCGGTGATCGCTTCCAGCTCCATTTGGGCGCCCCGCCGCCGGTCTTGCAGCATGGAGGAATAATTCGCCGCCGTTTGGCGAATCACCTGGGCCACATGCGCCTGCGGGTCGGGATAGGGCAACTCGATCTGCAATTCTTCGGCAACTTTCACCGCCTCATCCACCAGAGCAAATACCACCGGACGGATATGCGCATCTTCCAGCAGCTTACCGTTCGGTACGTTCAACAAAGCCGTCAGCGGGTTGATGGCCGCGTTCACCACCAGTTTACCCCATTGCAGGGAGGTTAGCGATTTCTCAAACCGAACGACAAATCCGGCTTTTTTCAACCATTTCGCCAACTCGCCAAGCCGCTTATCTTCTCCCAACACCACTTCGCCTTGCCCGCGCGCCGTGGTTACCCCGGGAGCCAGCAAAGTAGCTGCCGCCGTGGTTACCCCGGCAGCAATGTGTGCCTGTGGGAAGCATCCCGATAGGACCGCATCATTCCCCAAGCCGTTCTGCAGGGTCAACACCAATCCATCCGGCGCCAGGCAGCCCTTCAATAACTCTGCCGCACCTCGGGTCTGCCACGATTTGACCATCACCAGCGCCGTTTTGGCTTGAGGAAATCCCTCGGGTGTTGTGGAAGCTCTTAGCACAGCTTTCTTTTCAGCGCCGTCTTCTTCCACCAAACGGATGCCGTTGGTTTGAATGGCAGCGATACCATCCACCCAACCATCCAGGATGGCCACTTCCACCCCGGCCAACGCCAGGCGCGCCGCGAACAGGCAGCCCATGGCGCCGCTGCCGAGGACGATTAGATCAAGGTTTGGAAGCTTTGCCATTCTTCAGGGGTCATTTCAAAGCTGTGATCCGCGTCCGGGAAAGTACCTTGTTCCACTTCTTGGCGATACTGCGTCACGGCGGCGGTGATCTCTTTACCGATCTCGGCGTAAACCTTTACAAAGCGGGGTTTCAGCCGGTCGAACATACCCAGCAGGTCATGCACCACCAAAACCTGCCCATCGCAGCCGACCCCGGCGCCAATCCCGATGGTGGGGATGGACAGTCGTTTGCTGATCAGATCGGCTAGTTGCGAAGGCACCGATTCCAAGACAATACTAAAACAGCCGGCTTCCTCAAGCAGCATGGCATCGTCCAACAACCGTTTGGCGGCTGCAGCCGTCTTGCCCTGCGGCTTAAAACCGCCCAATTGGTTCACGCTTTGCGGGGTAAGTCCGATATGCCCCATCACCGGGATGCCGGTTGCCACGATCGCCCTGATGGCGTCACAGCGCTCGCGTCCGCCTTCCAGTTTGACCGCATCCATCCCGGCTTCCTGCAAGAAACGCCCGGCATTGCGGACCGCCTCCGGCACCGAGATCTGGTAAGACATAAAGGGCATATCCCCAATTAATAGCGCATTTTGTGAACCGCGGGCTACCGCCTTGCAATGGTGGAGCATATCTTCCATGGTAACCGGCAGGGTATTCTCATAACCGAGGACGACCATACCCAGGGAATCCCCCACAAGAATAGCATCGATCCCAGCCTGGTCGACCAGTAGTGCGGTGGGATAGTCGTACGCCGTCAGCATGCTGATAAGCTGTTGTTTTTCTTTTTTCACTCGCAGCGAATGGGTAGTGACCTTTTTTCGCTCATTCAGGGTCGTGGACATAAATTCTCCCTCCAAGGGAAGTAGTAGTCGATTTTTATGATTGTACCACTCCGAAGGATCACTTTCCTTCATGTAGAGAAATACTATGTCCCTACATTTACTCAACAATCGGTAAGTTTATGAAATGCTTCATGTGTCCACAAGGTATAATACGTACTATGGATAAGCTGCGTGATGAACTGCGACTCTGGGCATCCCCCGGCCCGCGCTGGGCGATTGCCGCCCTGTCCCTGTTGATCCTGCTTGTCTTAGTTCTGCTTATCACCCAGCCGCCCGGAGAGTTCTACCCAACCCGTACCCCATCTCTAGGCTCAGCCGGTGATGGCACTTTAACCGTCACCCTGCCGTGGGGTTCTCTTACTCCTACCCCGACAACTTCCGAAACGTATGATCCCTTCGGGACACCGGGCACACCCTTATCCACGTTTACGCCGCGGATAACCTTCACCCCCACACCCTCGATCACTGCCACCTGGTATATCCGTACCTATCCAAGCCGCACCCCCTTCCGCTTCCCCACCTGGACGCGCACACCCACCCGCAGCCGTACCCCTACCGCAACCAATACCGGCACGAAAACAAATACGCCTTCGGTTACCAACACAACCACCGAAACCGCCACCGCTACCAGTACGGTTACAGGGACTGCCACTAATACGGCTACCGCAACCTTGGAACGCACCTATACCCCCACCATCACCCTCACCCCTACTCAAACCACCACCTTTA
>DATMYN010000360.1:0-6315 GCA_035560875.1 Longilinea sp.
ACCGGACCCGGGTAATTCCGGCACGCATTTTTGCCCGTAAACCGACTGGGGGAAGAGTAGAGATATTACTTCTTAAAAAGAGGGAAGCCAACACTTGGGAAGCATTGGTGGGTGGAAAAAAGATGCAGCCGGGAACCACAGCCCAGGTGGAAGGTGGCCCGCAGGTTGAAGTGATCGAATCGCTGGAAGGTTCGCAGCGCCTGGTGACTTTTTCCGAACCGATCGATCCATTTTTGGCCAACATTGGACAAATGCCCCTACCGCCGTATATCCATGAAAAGTTGCAGAACCCAGAAAGATACCAAACCGTCTTTAGCCGTGATCCGGGATCGGCCGCGGCCCCGACAGCGGGTTTACACTTTACCCCGCAGTTGATGGATGATTTACGCGGCAGAGGGGTTGCTTTTGTGGATGTTACGCTGCATGTCGGGTTGGATACCTTTGCACCGGTCACGGAAGATGATCCCGAGCAGCACCAGATCCATACGGAGTGGTGTGAGGTGACCCCAGAAGCTGCCCAAAAAATCCGAACCGCTAAAGGCAATGGCGGGAGAATTATTGCCATCGGAACGACCAGTGTGCGTACATTGGAATCGGCTGCCCGATCGGCTAAACCGGAAGAAATCATCTTGCCCATCCAACAGGCGACCGATCTGTTCATTCTACCGGGCTTCCATTTTAAAGTTGTGGATGCCATGGTAACCAACTTTCACTTACCACGCTCCACATTGTTGATGCTGGTCAGCGCATTCGCCGGGAGAGAAAAAATCCTGGCGGCATATGAAGAAGCTGTCCGCCAGGAGTATCGTTTTTATTCGTTCGGTGATGCGATGCTAATTCTTTAGCAGCATTTTCTCCGCCGAGGCCAAAACAAAAATACCGCTACTATCGCTGCAAGCCATGGGCGGGCGTACAGCCATAATAAGGCTTGTGCTGCTTTACGTACCAGATTGACTTTTGTTATTTGGGGGTCTGCGGCCGGCGAGCGGGCGTGCCAGTTGAAATCTACAAGTTTATCCAGATACCCTTCAGCCAGGCAGCCTTCCAAGCTAAAGACATACAGGTTTGGACAGTATTGGCGTGAGACCAACAAGTCATGGCTTAATTGCTGCCAGGTTAGCGGTTTTGATGGAACGGAATTACCTAATTCCACGCCACCCCCGGTGATACCAATCCCCACTCCTTGCGCTTGGACTGCATAGCTTTCCAACATCGCCGTGCCATAGGTAGGAATAAAACTGGAATAGAGCATCAGCACTTCCCGGTCAACCGGCAGGTCAAGGATGCCCAAACTGCGCGGGAAGAATTGGGAACCGGCTTTCCTTTCATCGACGATCACCGGGAATTGGTAGCTTTCGACTGTGTAGCCATCCAAGCGAATTTGTGTGACCAGGGATTGATAAGCCTGTGCTTTCACCTGCCAATTATTGTTTGAGAAGAATCGGTGAAGGTAGTAGCGGATTCCGCTCTTTAGGTCATTTTCCAGGGCATTCATTTTATTGATATCCGGTTCGATATCCAGCCCGATCGATGCCCACTCCAATTTATTTTTAACGGTCCAGGACCTGAACTCACCATAACGGCGGATAGCGTGCCCGACATTATCGATGTTGAACCAATAACCTTGATCTTTGGGCAGCAGCAGCCAGGCAGTGACCGGGATCCCGGCTTTATTGAGCTTTTTCACTGCTTCAGCCCTTTCAGGCGAAAGATCGATCAAACCCAGACTGACAGCCGCTTTCATTTTCTGCAATTTTTCCATTAACCCACCCGTATTAAAAAGATGGGTTAGTTTTTGACTTTCCAATTCGCAGAAGAAGGTAAGCATAAGTGATCCTCCCAACCGAGTTATTGAACCGGTTCCTCTGTGGTTGAGGTTAGTTCTTTGGTTTTATCCTTGATCTTATTGATGAAATAGATGGGTATAGCTGCTAATAAGGTTGCGATAGCGCCAACCTGGAATATGATCGAGGTGGGTATAAAACCGGGATTCCCATCAATGACGGTTGGGATGCCAAAGGTGGTCACCAGCCAAGAGCCGATCAAGGGCCCGGGAACCATGGTCAACGCCACCGAGAATAAGATCACATATCCGCTGAATTGGCCGCGTTTGTCTTCAGGGAAGAGGTCTTTACCCCAGGCAGATGTGGCGACGGTCCATCCGGAAATAGGCGCCAGCCATAAAATTGCCGTGATCGTGACCATGATCGGAGTACGGGCGAATGAAAATAACAGTAATCCGAGCATTTCTAAGAAGACGGATAGCAGAGCCACATTTCGGCGTCCCCAACGATCTGCCAGAAGGCCAAACGGGTAAGCGCTGCCGATACCTCCAACCAAAATGGCTATGAAGATTATGATCGATCCTTGTATGGTAGGTACCTCAAGGAAGTGATACATGTAGATCATCATATATGGGAAGAAAATATTTTGTGCGATACCCCAAAAAGTAATACCTACAAGCAGGAAAAGCAATTTTTCGTTCTCTCGAAGGAACTTCCATTGGAAGGTAGATGCAATTTGAGACCAGTAGGATCCCTGTGGTTTGGGCTCCGGCTTTTTTTCTTCGATCATAAGTCCGGAAACCAAACCCAGAACGAACACAAGCCCGCCGATAATGTAGAAGAAAGTATAACCACCAAAAGCATCAATAAGAAGACCGGCTCCACCGTATACGATCAGCAGAGCCACCCAGGTTAAGATCTCGATGACACCCATTACACGGCCGCGGGTTTTTTCAGTAGTGATATCCGCCAGATAGGCATGAAAGACCGAATCATTAGCCGTGGATCCAAAGAAGGTCATGATACAGTCAAAACCGATGGCCATGAATACGGCTAACCCGATAGGGTGTAGAAAGGCGGCTGTGGGGAATATGGCTGTAGCGATACCCCAACAGAGATATCCGAACAGCAAAAATGGTTTTCGACCCCATTTGCTGCGCATTCGGTCGCTTAGGGCACCCATGAAAATGCTGGTGAGTGTAGCTATAATTGCGCTGGCCGCCACCATCCAAGAGATGGGACGCGGATCAGGAGTGATGTTGTCATAGATGAAAGTATTGAAGAATTGGTTTTCAACACCCCAGGCTAACGAACCCAAAAATCCTAATACAATAACAACGAACCAGGTACGTTTACTTAGCATCCGTTTTCTCCTTTTATCTGCATAGCTAACCACAATGCACCCAACACGCCGGCTCTTGAGCCTAAAGCCGGCGGGGTAATATATTTGTCAATTTCTTCAAGCACTATCGGTGATTGGAAGTAACCGCCAAGCAAGTCAACTACCCGGCGCCGGATCAACGGGAACATTTGGGATTGCTGCATTACACCGCCACCTAGGATGATCCTCTGTGGGGCAAATGCTAGGATGGTATTATGCAGGGCGGCTGCGATATATTCACTCTCCAATGCCCAGGCAGGATGATCAACGGGGAGGGTTTCAGCCTTTGCTCCCCAGCGTTTTTCCATGGCTGGACCTGTGGCAAGCCCCTCGAAGCAATCAACGTGATAAGGGCAATTACCTCTAAATGGATCTTTTTGTAGATCATGAGGTAGGAGCATATGGCCAATTTCAGGGTGCAGAATGCCGTGCACGGGCTGCCCGTTGACGATGATCCCTGCACCGATCCCAGTGCCAATGGTGTAGTAAATATAGTCCTGTAGGCCCTGTGCAGCCCCCCAGGCGCCTTCTCCCAAGGCAGCCACCGTTACATCAGTCTCAAAAGCCACAGGCAGGTGTAATGCCTCTTGGATAAATGGAAGAAATGGTGCGTAACGCCAGCCGGGTTTAGGTGTTGATGTAATATAACCGTACGTCGGCGATGCTTGATCAAGATCCACAGGGCCAAAACTGCCAATCCCTACTGCTTCAAGTGGATAATCTTGAGCTTGAATCAGCAGCCAATCGGATACTTGCCTTAGTGTTGTTTCTGGATCGATGGTTGAAAAACGCTTCTCTGCGATCAGATCATCCGGTCCGGAGGCTACTAAACAATTGAATTTTGTCCCGCCGGCTTCAATTGCAGCAAAGTAATGCGGCATAAATGGATATCCTTGAGCCCAAAGGTGATTATTCCCTATCTTAGCATAAATTTTTGTAATGCGTAATTGCAAAAGCAAATCCGGTATAATGCCCACGTAAGCCTAATTTATTCTCGTTCGGAAAACCTATTTATTTGCAGGGAGTTTCAATGGACATTTTTAAGAAGTGCACGGAGTACACCGTCGCAAGGGAGGCAATGGCGTCGGGAATTTATCCCTATTTCATTCCTATGAATGAAAACGAGGGGACAGAGGTGGTATTCCAAGGAAAGCGTTTGATCATGTGCGGGTCAAATAACTACCTTGGGCTCACTACCCACCCAAAAGTTCGGCAAGCTGCTATCGATGCCATTAACCGCTTTGGAACAAGTTGCACGGGTTCCAGGTTTTTAAATGGTACGTTAGCTTTGCATGAACAATTGGAAAGTGAACTGGCGGAATGGGTCGGAAAAGAAGCTACCCTTGTCTTTTCCACCGGTATGCAGACCAACTTGGGCACCGTGAGTGCTCTTGTAGGTCGTGATGATGTTGTGGTTTTAGATAAAGATGATCATGCCAGTATTGTCGATGGAGCTCGATTGGGTTATGGAAAGATCGAGCGTTTTCGACACAATGACCTTTCCCACCTGGAACGGGTTCTTCAATCAATTCCCGAAACAGCCGGTCGTATGATCGTGGTTGATGGGATGTTCAGCATGGAAGGCGATCTGGCTGATCTACCCGGGATCATCCCGTTGGCAAAGAAATCCGGCGCCCGGATCATGGTCGATGATGCCCACGGGATGGGTGTTCTCGGGAAGGGACATGGAACAGCCAGCCATCTGGGAGTGACCAACGATGTTGATCTGATCATGTCGACCTTCAGTAAATCGTTTGCTTCCTTGGGCGGTTTCATCGCCGGTGATGAAAATACCATACATTTCATCAAACATAATGCCCGGGCGCTCATTTTCAGTGCCAGTATTCCCCCGGCTAACGCGGCTGCAGCGTTGGCATCCTTACAGGTGATGCGTGAGGAACCCGAACGCAGTCAGCGGGTGATGGATGTGGCTGCTTATATGCGTAAGGGTCTAACAACCCTTGGGTTTGATATTGGCGCTTCTACCACCCCTGTTATCCCGGTCATCATTGGCGATGATCAAAAGACTTTTTTGGCCTGGAAGATGCTATTCGATAATGGTGTCTTCGTGAACCCGGTCATTGCACCGGCAGTATCCCCCGGGCACCAGTTATTACGGACCAGTTACATGGCGACCCATACCAACGATCAGATGGATAAAGTATTAACCATCTTTGCAAAAGTTGGAAAAGAGATCGGATTGATCTAATTAATCATAAAAAGACCCTCAAGAGAAATTTGTTTCCCTCTTGAGGGTCTTTTTATTTTGGATTTATGCTTTTTCGAGATATAAGATCCCAATTGTATTCGGGCCGCAGTGGCTGGCGATAGTAGCGCCGGCGGTTGTGATGTATACATATTGGATGGGGGCAATATTCAATAAACTGTTCCGTAAATATTCCGCATCATCAGCGCAACCGGTGTGGGTCACAAAAACTCGCTGAAGATCTGCCTTGTCTTTGTGCTTGGCGAAATCAGATAGTATGGCATCCAGCGCCTTTTTACGCGCTCCGGTGATCTTTTCTTTTATTCCTAAAGTACCATCGGGACGGACTTGAATTATAGGGCGGATGCGCAATATGCTGCCGACTACGTTTTGCATGGCGGAACATCGTCCACCCATATAAAGGTATTCCAAGGTGTCGATAACGAAGGATGTTCGAACCCGCGGGATGGTTGCTTCAACCTCTTTGAGGATTTCATCCGCGCTCAATCCTTTATCGCGTAATTCGGCTGCTTTACATACCAGCAGGCCGATGCCTGTGGAAAGGTTCAATGAGTCAATAATGTGGACTTTTTTATTTTGGACGGACTGAGAGGATAATTTCGCGTTGGCATTGGTAGCAGATAATTGGCTACTGATACTGATAAATATTGAATCTTCGGTTTCGGCTGAAAAAAAGTCGATGAATTCCTGAATGGAGGGAGCTGAAGTTTTTGGCAGTTGTTTGGTTTGATCAACGTATTGAAACAATTTATCGATGGATATATCAACACCGTCTTTGTAGGCCTTGTCGTTGATGATGACCTGCAAAGGAATGGCACGAATTTTAAAGCGATCCAGCAACTCTTGACTCAGATCATTGCAACTATCTGTGGTAATGTCTATCATGCCGTGCTCCTCAATGTTGAATTTGACTTGGTCATTAT
>DATMYN010000361.1:0-7137 GCA_035560875.1 Longilinea sp.
ATAGAGTAACTAAGCGGACCTTTCAAGAACGTAGTACAATAGAATATATGTTCGTTCATTTGACCGCTCATTCGGCATATTCACTGCTTGAGGGATTGGCTTTACCCTCCGAGCTGGCTCAGGCTGCCCAAATGGATGGTATGCCGGCGTTGGCGCTGACCGACCACCGCTTATTGACCGGTTCGGTTGAATTTGTGAACGCCTGCCGAAAAGCCGGGATCCAGCCGCTTTTGGGATTGGAAATCGACCTTGAAAGCGGGCCTCTTTCCTTACTGGCTATGAATGTTGAGGGGTGGTCATCCTTATGCCGGCTCAGCAGTGCTCTGGCTTTACAGGATGACCCAGAAATCCCATGTTCTTTAGATATTCTCTCTTCGTTCTCCAGAAACTTGGTCGCATTAAGTGGCGACCAGGGGGATGCCTACGGTCGAAAGTTGGGAGAACTGCATGAGATCTTCAATGACCGGCTGTATTTGACCTTACAAGATCCGGCTTTAGGGGTAACTCTCTCCTCGTTAGGCCGCCAGCTTTCGATCCCTTTGGTGGTTACCCATCCGATCTACTATTTGAACCCTGACCAAGCCGATATACAGCGTACATTGACCTCCATCCGCCTCAACCAACCGGTTGATCGAATCCCACCGCATACGGCAGCACCAAGCGGTTCATATTTTCTGAGCAGCAAGGTGATGGAAGAACGCTTTTGGAATTTCCCGGTCGCCCTGGCTGCAACTGAGGAAATCGCCCAACGCTGCACTTTTGATCTGCCCTTGGGGGTTGCGCATATGCCAACCGTACCCATCCCATCCGGGTTGACCGCTGCGGATTATTTACGCCAAAAAGCGGAGGACGGCGCCTGCCGGATATATGGCGGGATAAGTACCGAGGTCAGGAAGAGGCTTGACCATGAACTGGAAGTCATTGCTCATATGGGGTACGAACCCATTTTTTTGATCGTTGAAGAGATCCTCAATTTCGCCCGGGCAAATAACGTCCCATTTTCGTCGCGCGGTTCGGCGGCCTCTTCTTTGGTAGCGCACTGTTTGGGTATCACCAGTCCCGATCCGCTGCGCCTCGATCTTTATTTTGAGCGTTTTCTGAACCCGGCGCGCACAACCCCGCCGGATATCGATACCGACCTGTGCTCGCGCCGGCGGGATGTTGTCATCCAACATGTCTTTGATACCTATGGGCAGGAACGGGCGGCGATGGTCGGGACGATCAACCGCTTCCGGCCGCGGTCTGCCTTGGGGGATGTGGCGAAAGCCCACAATATATCCCCCAAGATCGTGCGCGAATTGGTTGAGCAGCTTCCATACGCTTTCTTTTCGCGCATGCAAGATACTGATGAAGAAACTGAAAAACCTTCTCCCTCGCCGTTTAGTGAACTGCGCGCCTGGTATACCACGTCTCCATTCCCAATGATCTTTGATCAAGCAGAGGCGTTGTTAAAATTACCCCGCCACCTTTCCGTGCATGCCGGTGGGACAGTTGTCGCGCCGGGGCTGCTTACCGATCTGGTGCCTATCATGCGTTCGGGGAGTAAAGGCGTGACCATCACGCAGCTTGACCTGGGTGCTGTAGAAGATTTAGGGTTGGTCAAGATTGATCTTTTGGGGATCCGCGGGTTAACCGTACAAGGGGATGTGGCTGAATTCATCCATAATAATAACCCTAAGGATTACGCAACACCGCTTAGTGTGCTCGAATCAACCCCCTCAGAGGATGAGGAGACCTCTCAGCGCTTGGAAACCGGTGCAACCATCGGGTGCTTTCAGATCGAGAGTCCGGGTATGCGCGCTACCCTCAAAGAGATCCGCGCCCGCACGGAAGATGACCTGATCGCGGCGTTGGCACTCTACCGACCGGGTCCGCTTTCCGGCGGTTTAAAGGATGCCTTCGTACGGCGCTTCAAAGGGGAAGAAGCCGTTACCCATATTCACCCTGCTTTGGCGCCGCTCTTAAATGAAACCTATGGTGTGATCTTATACCAGGAGCAGGTGCTGCGCATTGCCCATGATCTGGCAGGTTTCAGCCTGGCCGAAGCTGATCTGTTGCGCCGAGCGATGAGCCACTTTGACCCGGGTAAGAAAATGAAATTGCTGCAGGAGAAATTCATTGCTGAAGCTGAAGCCCGAAGCGGCATTCCGCCCGAGACCGGGGAGCGGGTATGGGAGATGATGGCGGCTTTTGCCGGGTATGGGTTCCCAAAGGCACATGCAGCATCGTATGCCAAGGTTTCCTGGCGGTCGGCCTGGTGCAAGACTCACTTCCCGGCGGAATTCATGGCTGCCGTACTGGCCAATTGGGGCGGGTATTACAGCCAGCGGGTTTACCTGAGTGAAGCCCGGCGCATGGGGTTAACGATCCATGCCCCGCACGTAAATTTTTCTTCCCGCAATTTTAGTGTTGCGGAACCGCTGCCCTCTCAGAAGGCATTATTTATGGGATTGGACCAGGTTGCTGACCTGACCCGCCGTACGATCGAGCGGATCATTCTCCATCGCCCGTTTGTCTCCGTGGAGGATTTTCTCGCCAAGGTCGACCCACGCCGGCAAGAAGCGGAGAGTTTGGTTAAGGTGGGGGCATTGGATGGGTTTGGATCAATTCCTTCGATACTCCAAAGAATACAAAACGGACATTGGCAGTCCGGGCAGCCGAGTTTATTTGATTGGCAGGATGTAATCGGTGAAGATTGGTCCGTTGAACAAAAGGTGGCTGCCCAGCAGGAATTGTTGGGAATCAGCCTGGAAGCTCACCCGCTGGAGTTGGTGGCTGAAAAAGTGAATGCCGTAGGGGCGATCACCACCGTGGATGCCGCCGGGCGGGTGGGGGAACGCGTTACCGTGGCGGGGATACGCCAAAGCGGGCACCGCAGCCGGACAGCCAAAGGCGAATCGATGATGTTCCTGACCCTGGAAGACCTGTCCGGAATGTTGGATGTAGTATTATTCCCGGATGCGTATAGGCAAGCACGCGGCTTTGTACACGGCTCGGAGCCGATATTGGTAACGGGTGTGGTAGAGATGGATACAACGCGTGGCGAACCGCTGCTCAAAGCGGAAAGAGTAACAAGGGTGCTCTGATCATTCAACTAAAATCAAACCAGGGATCTGGTCAGCGGACGTGGTTTCTCCAGCCTTGATCAATTTCCTGGCTTCCTCGATCTTTCCCCACACGTTCCAAAGAAGCACTCCACGAATTTTCCCATCGCACAAGTAGTACAAAATACCTTTCTGGTAAGGCTCAACCCAGGCGGGGATAACCTCCATACGGCCGTCCAATTCCCCAATAGCTTCGTAGCCGATATTAAAAATATCCGTGTAAAAATAGGGCAGGTGGTCATAGGTCAATCCAGCTCCGGCCATATTCTGTCCGGCAACATGCCCCTGGGTATTGGCTTGATCCTCGTGCTCAACCCGCCGGCGCATTTGAAGTGAGATATCAAAATAATTGGCTACATCCCCGGCGGAGTAGATATCCTCCCCGGCTTGTAAATGCTCATCCACCCAAATGCCGTTATCGACCTTCAATCCGGCTTGTTCGGCCAGTTCCGTATTGGGGATCAAACCCAATCCGGCGATCACCCCATCCGCCTCCAACGTCTCCACCGTTCCGGCCTGGCTGCGGATCCCAACCTTGATCCCGCCGGAGAATGGTTCAATATTCTCTGGTAAAAAACCATGTTTAATGACAACGCCTTTTTGGCGGAATAATTCATTGACATGCGTAATGACATCCGCAGGAAAAATCCGGGCGGTGATACCGGTCTCAGGGAATACCATGGTCACTTGTTTACCCAACTCAGTCAATACGGCTGCGATCTCTGATCCGATGAACCCCCCGCCAATTACGGCAAAGCGCTGCCTGTCATTCGCCAAGCTGCGCAAGTCTTGGTAATCTTCCAGGGTGCGCAGATAATTGACCAGCTTGCCGCCATAGGTCAATTTACGGGGCTCCCCGCCGGTTGCCAGGAGCAATTTTTCATAGGTATACTCTTCGTCCAGATCGTTGGTTACTTTATGAGCTTCTCGATCCAACTTGACCACGGTGCGTCCGAGCTGCAAGGTGGCATTCAATTCGTTAGTATTACGCCAGATTCGCTCAAACTTTTTGCCCTTCCACAAGCCTTTTGAAAGGGGCGGCCGGTTATAAGGCGGGTTCTTTTCGCTGCTGATCAAGCCGATCGTACCGCTTGAATCCAGGGTGCGGATACCGCGAACAGCAGCATCGGCTGCCATGCCCCCACCGATGATCAGATAACGGAAATGATACATACTCCACCTCATAACAGGAAAGCTACTTAAAGTATACGGGTCAGGCGGGTATGTTTATAGGGTTTGTACAGGTTTTGAGATCTTACTTTGCGGGTGATTTGATGAATTGGAAAATGAAAATGGTGCCTAACGCGATGGCTCCGGCGGTGATGAACATGGCCGGATATCCGGCTGCATCCACGATCCAACCGCCCAGTAATGGCGCCAGTATGGCACAAGGCGCGATCAGGGTATTTGCCATACCCACATAGGTTGGACGGGTCAGATCATCCCCGAACTCTAGGGAATAGGCAAGTCCAACCGTCCAGAAGGTAACGCTGGAGATACCGTTGAGGATCATCACCAGGGCGAACCAACGCGCATCCGGTAGAAGCCAGGCCAGCACGGCGGCCAACATGGCGGCGATACCGCCTATCTCCAGAACTCCTTTATGGCTCCAATGGTCGGCAACATAGCCTAACACCGGGTTAGCGATCACCTGGGTCAAGAATAATATTCCGGTCATGATTCCGATCGTGCTGGCATCCATGTGGTGAATATTGACTGCATACACCATATAAAAGGCGGACGCCATCATCCCAAATTGGAGCAGCATGCGGCTGATCAAGAATCCTAAAAAGGGTCTGTCACTTTTCAGGATTTGGCCGACATTCTTCCAAAGGTTGATATTTTCGGGTGTGGCAATCGTGTTTACTTGTTTTTCCGGTTCTCTTGTGGTGCTGATGAAGATCCAGGAAATGACCATCATAACAGCGGTCAAACCGAAGCAATACGCAAAGCCGCGCGGACCTTCGACCGCTTCAAGAATAAAACCCGCTCCCAAGGCTCCGACCGATGCCAGCAGGTTGGCCGCCGCCGACTGCATTCCAAAGAAAGTGCCGCGGATATCGGAGGGAATTACTTTTCCGATCAAATTGGTCCACCCATTGGCGGTGATGCCTGCCCCCAGACCCTGCCAAACCAACATGAGATAAGTAAGGACGATCGCCAGGGTTGCATTCATCCCGGGCAGGAACCAGGCGATAAACAGCAGTCCTAAAAAGGGCAGCCGTTCATGGATCGTGGTCCATAATACATAGGGTTTTAACCTGCGTAAACGCGCAATCCAGGATGCTAAAAAGAGCTGGGGAAGCTGCCAACCCATACTGTGGATGGCGGGGATGAGGCCGATCAAGACGGCCGAATCGGTCATTTGAGAAACGAATAGCGGTAATATGGTGGAGAAGGAAGCAAATCCCATGGCAAAGCCAAAGAACCCACCGTCGAGTATGTTGACGGTAAAGTTATGGATAAGATCTTTGCGCTGTGGGTTTGTATTCATTCTTGAGTTTATGGAATCATGGCCCCGGATAGGATTAACCGGGGCCATGTCTTAAAAGTTACTTTCAATGGGATGAGTTAGAACTCGTCTTGTTCTTCGTCATCAGCCCAAAGTTCATCGTCCTCTTCATCTTCCTCGCTTACTTCTTCCCATTCTTCTTCCTCATCCCAATCCTCGGCTGAGGCGGCTTCAGTATTGGGCGAGTAGGTGTTACAGCCTGCATCGGGGTCTATCGCTACAAGCGCTGCAGAGCAGTAACCGTCATCGAGAAAAGCGCAATCGAGATAATGGCAGCGGATACGGGGCATAAATATCCTCCTGGGTGAATTATGACTTACCGGTTTCCTTGATCAGCCGTGCAATCGAAAAAATGAAGATGACTGTCATTAACACCGCTGAAGAAACACAAAAAGGGCAAATTGCCTTAAGAACGACAATTTCAATAAAGGTCAGATAAGCCGAGAATAATACACCAACCAGGCTTAGACCAAAAATACCATAGTGAAATATCCCATTATCAATCTTTTTCAACCGTCCTTCAAGGATTAAAAGACCAATAATGGCAATATATCCGGCTGCACCGAATAAGGATACCGGGATACCAAAGATCTCTGAATAGGAACTAGTGTTGACGGTCCAACATCCACCCCCGGCGGTAGTACATAAGGCGGGATTATCGGCGATCTTTATGATGAACAGATAAATGGCCACACCTAAACCTAGGATGGCTAAAACCAAACTTGACTTACGTAGAAATGTCATTCGATCTCCTCAACCAATAACCAGGCAGTTAATGGGGTGCCTGCAGGAAGCGATTTTACCCCAGGTGGAATAATCAGTAAAGCATTTGCTTCCACTAATGAATAGATATTTCCAGACCCTTGATGGCTGCGTGTCAAGGCAGCGGTAAGCTGACGGCCATCTCTTTTTACCAATGCCCGCAGGTAACTCTCACGCGGATCGGATTCGATCTCATGCGTTGTTATTACTTGAACCGGGCGGAGCATATGCGGTGGGATGCCGCGCAGTTTGTATATCGCCGGTCTGGCGAACAGAAGAAAACCAACAAAGGAAGAGACCGGGTTCCCTGCCAGCCCGATCAAAGGGACGCCGCGATAACGACCGAACATGACCGGTTTACCGGGACGGACGCTTACTTTCCAGAATTGCACCGATCCTTTGGTCTCAATCGTTGAACGGACGAAATCAAAAGCACCCATGCTGACGCCTGCCGAGGTGAGAATGAGATCAGCGCCGCTTTCCACCGCTTGATCCAGTTTTTCGGTTAGGTCCTTAGGGTCATCCCGGGCGATGGGTAGACGAATGACAGTCCCACCCGCTTGCACCGTTTGGGCTGCCATATGGTAGGTGTTCGCGTCCCGGATCTTGCCCGGCTGCAGGTCTTGGTGCGGGTACAGTAATTCGTCTCCGCTTGGGATGATGGCTACTCTCGGTGGTCTGAATACCGGTACTTCTGTCACGCCCAGGGTGGCAAACAACCCAATATCCTGAGGCTGCAATACGCGTCCGGGAGAAAGA
>DATMYN010000362.1:0-3137 GCA_035560875.1 Longilinea sp.
CTACTAGGGTTTTATACTGCTATTGTTGCAGATAATTATGGAATTTGGGTTCCCAACCGGAGGAAGTGTAAAATGAAAAAAACTATCGTCCTTTTCGGTTTGATCCTTTTACTGGCAGCTTGTTCCCCTGCCACACCCGCAACACCAACCGTTGATGTTCAACTCCTCTACACGAGTATTGCATCAACGGTGCAGTTCAATGCCACCCAAACATCAATAGCCCAAGTCACTCCCACACTCCAAACTACTCCGACGATTACACCAACACCTTCCTTAACCATCACACCCACTATCTCCGGTTCCGGCACTCCAGCCGCGCCGATCAACACATTGGCTCCAGCCGCAATTGGAACCGCCACACCGCAATCAACCACCAGCAATGGCAGATATGTGGGTGACCACGCTCAATACGGTTACCAGCAGCCGGCTGATGATTATACTGTGAGTGCCGGAGCGTTCTTCCCCTTAACCTTTGGTTTATTAAATAATGGGACAACCACCTGGACAACCGATTATCACTTTAGGTGGCTTTCAGGCACTATTGTGACAAACGATATGTTCTTTGACGTCACCGAATCCATCCTTCCAGGTTCAAATTTAGAGATCAATATGTCTGCCGGAGCACCCGAAGCAACCGGTACCTACATTACAAGCTGGGCTTTGTACAATGACGATGATGAGGTTGTGCCGGGTTCAGAAGTGTACTTGCGGTTCATCGTCGTACCATAATCATTGACTTTTTAATGAAAGAACATCACCTCACTGTCTTTGCATCACTCGTCGGATATCATGCAAAGGAACTTTGTCGTCGCTCCACCATAGGTAAAGTGATAGGCGCAACCTCAACAGGAATTTTTCTCATGGGGGAAGACCAGAGGGTCCTTTTTCTTTCTTATCAAAAAATCCCCGGTCCTTGGAGCGTCCTTTTTTCCACCCCGCCGGTGTCACTAAAGGATATCTCCCTCGGAATGAAGGCGACGTTTAGTGAGGAGTCGATTCGGATCGAGGAGGCGGACCTGCTGATCGATCTATCCATTGCTGCGATCTGGCTTACTCCCGCCATTCCTCAACCGGTATTCTCTCGAAAATCTGTGATAGCAAACCTTCAGGCAACTGTTAATTCTTATTTAGCGATAAAGGAACCGGATGGGTTAGCAGTCTTACTACCCCACCTGCAGGGGTATTCCAAAAAACCAGCTCTCGATGAAACTTTACAACCCGTGTGGGAAAAGATACAAAAAATCCGCACTGCCCTGCAACAAGGGGAAGTGAAAACATTGGTAAAAGCCTTTTCAGCACTTTTGGGTCAGGGGCGTGGATTAACCCCGGCCGGAGACGACTGTATCACAGGAGTATTGTTGGGGTTAATCCGTAGTTCATCTCAGATCTTTACTCCCCTTGAAATCTATTACCTGAAAGAGACGATCCTCTCGGAAGCTTTTCAACGAACCACCGCTCTCTCCGCCTGCCAGATCGAAGCAGCAGCCGAAGGGTCTGCGGATCTACGTCTCATAAATGCCCTGGATGGGATCCTCACCGGTAGTCCGGAATCGACAGCATGCGCAATACAATTGAGCGATTACGGGCATTCATCCGGCGGGGATGCCCTGGTTGGATTTGTGGCAGCGTTAGGAAATCCAGTGAGCTAAACGTAGTTATTTGTTCGGATTTTCATAATCCGTTGTCATACATCGTTTTAATAAAAGCAGAGAAGGTCCTTTCGGCCTTCTCTGCTTAATGAATTTCCAAGTAAATTATCTTTCCCAGCGGCGGATGAGTGCCCAAGCAGAGGGTAACAGAATGGCAGCCAGTATGATTTTGAATGCGTCACCCAACAGGAATGGTAATACACCGGCTGTGAAGGCATTCTGCCAGCCAACAATGGCAGCCAAACCGGTTGCGCCAAAAGCATAAATGATAACCGTTCCGGTTAAAAAGGCAGTCAAAGCACTCCACCATTTGCGGTCCAGACCACGCTCAGCCATATATCCAACAACTGCCGCGGCAACCACAAACCCGATCAAATACCCACCGGTAACACCCGTTAAAACACCCAGCCCGGCATTACCACCGGCAAAGAAGGGTAAGCCCACAATACCTTCCAGGATGTAGGTAATTACCGCAGCAACACCCCGGCGGGAGCCAAGCACTGCGGCGATCAGCAATACTCCCAGAGTTTGAGCGCTGACTGGGACGGGTGTGAAAGGCAAATATATACGGATCTGAGCTAAACCAGCGAGTACCAGGCTTGCACCTGCCACCAAGGCGATATCCAGAGCCAATGAGCGGCGTAAGGAGATCCTATCTGTAACGGTTAATCCGAGCGTACTGTACATGAATACACCTCATAAAAAAATCTCGAAAGTCTTTGGGCTTTTTGCGGATCCCGCAGACTTTCGAGATCATTACTACCGCGGGAGCGGATTAGACCAATACCTCGTCGGGTACGCGCATGACTTCGTTCTTCTTGATAATGTCAGCGGGTACATTGAACTCGAGGTCGGCACCAACCATCTGGCGGACATAGTCCTTGACCGTGGTATCCCAGTATTTCTTGGTGATATAGTACACCCGGGCGCCACCCAGCTCATGCTGGTATTCTGGCCATGGGTAAGAAGGCTGAGCCATACCAAGACCCCAGCGATGCCAGCCATTGTAGGATTCGTAGGTGGCCCACCATTCCTCGTTACCGAGGATCTCGAAGCCATAGTACGCCTTGGCATAATACATAACGGCGCCGATGCGGCCGCCGCGCAGGAGGGCCATGGTGTGCAAGGAGATATTGATCTCTTCGCTCATCAAACGGCCGTTGGCAAAACCGGCTAAAACACCGTCGATCAAACCAACCAGGGTATAGGGATCTTTTAGACGCTTGCGGTACCAGCCCAGGATTTCAGAGTAAACACGGGCGCCCACGATATCGTAGAAGTCGTGGTCAGCTTCCATGACCTTCTTCATGTAATCCATCATCATAGGAGCTTCTTCAATCTTGGCTTCGCGGATGTACATGATGCGGCCGTCTTTTAGTTTAACCATGGCTCCGGGCCAGGGTTTGAGGTCCATTTTAGGACCCTGGAGCAGAGGCTCGATTTCGCGTACATCGAGCGTAATTTGCTCTTCAGTTACTTTCTCGGGGG
>DATMYN010000363.1:0-4043 GCA_035560875.1 Longilinea sp.
ATTTTAACCATTCCAACCAAAAAGTCAAGCACCATTCGCCTTTAAAGGCTATGATCTTTTTCACTTTTCTTTCTTTTTCCTCAAGAATGTTTTCGTCACCTCGGCAGCCACGGAAGGAACCAGGATCAGCGGGAGGATACGGAACCATTCACTCCACCCCAAGGGGATGGTCTTGAAAACAACGTTCAAGAAGGGCACATATATCACAAGCAGGATCAGGGCTAAAGAGGCAGCCACGGCATAATTCATGAATTTATTCCCAAAGAGGCCGATCTTCAATATGGGGAAGTATTCAGAACGTGCTGTATATGCCCGCAGCAGTTCGGAGACGGAAAGGGTTACAAATGCCATTGTTTCGGCATAAACCTCATTATGAACCCGACCGATAAAGAAAGCCGCTAAAGTGGCGCTGGTGATGAAAATGGATTGAATAACCACACCAATCTGCATATCCTTGTTGATGATCGGCTCATTATGCGGGCGCGGCTTATGCTGCATGATATCCGGATCGCCTTTTTCGGTGCCCAAGGCCAAAGCCGGAGCGCCATCGGTAACCAGGTTCAACCACAACAACTGGATCGCCTGCAGGGGAGACCCCAACCCGAACAAGGTGGGCAAGAAGATCACAAAAATCTCAGCCATATTACAGGAGATCAGGTAATAAACAAATTTCCGGATGTTGCTGTAAATAATGCGGCCTTGTTCCACCGCAGCCACAATACTGGCGTAATTATCATCCGTAAGCACCATGTCAGCGGTTTCTTTAGCCACATCCGTACCGGTAATACCCATGGCAACACCGATATCAGAAAGTTTAATGGCTGGGGCATCATTTACCCCATCACCGGTCATGGCAACCACTTGATTGTTGGCTTGCAGGGCATTCACAATACGCATCTTATGTTCGGGAGATACCCGGGCAAAAACGCTGACCCTTTTTACTTCTTCTTTAAGTTGATCATCACTCATCTCATCCAGTTGTTTACCGGTAAGGGCATGACCGCCCGGTTCCAGCAGAGTGATCTTCTCCGCAATGGCACAAGCAGTATTTGGATAATCTCCGGTGATCATAATCGTGCGTATACCAGCATCGCGTGCTTCTTGGAGCGCCGGCGCTACTTCCGGCCGGGCCGGATCGATCATACCTACAAGGCCGGCAAAGACCAGATCTTTTTCCAAGGTAGCTTCATCATATTTTTCAGGCTGCGTATCCGTGATCAGATAGGCGATACCTAAAACACGCAGAGCATCCTTTGTTAAGTTATCATTGGCATCCAAGACCTCTTTACGTTTCTTATCATCCAGACGTTTCGGGTCCGAGTTATCCATCGGATGATAATATGAGCAGAGGTTGAGTACCATATCCGGAGCACCTTTGATTGCGACCACGAATTTGTTTTTCGGTGTTTTCCTGGTAAAGGGAGAAATATCCTCATCAAGCGGATCATTTACTTTATGGATCGTCACCATGCGTTTTCGGGTTGAGTCAAAAGGTATCTCACCATCGCGGGGAAAAGCTTTATTTAATTGGTAAGGAAATGCTCCCGCTTTTGCAGCTGCAACTAAGATCGATCCTTCTGTTGGGTCACCAACCATCCGTAGGAAATTTCCGTTTTCATCATACTCAAGTTCGGCATCATTATTTAAGACACCCAACCAAAGGGTTGTCAAAATCCCGGGATATTTTGCGGTAACAGCTTTTTTTCCATCAACCTGGAATTCTCCTACTGGCTGGTATCCCGTTCCGGTGATCTCCATGAATTGTCCATCCACCCACATGCGTGTGACCGTCATTTCATTTTGGGTCAAAGTGCCAGTCTTATCCGAGCAGATGACGGTGGCAGAGCCCAGGGTCTCTACAGAGGCCAGGTGGCGGATTAGCGCATGCCGGTTGACCATCTCGCGCATGCCTAACGCCAGGCTGATCGTAACGATAGCCGGTAAACCTTCGGGGACGGCTGCAATGGCAAGGCTGACAGCTACCATGAACATCTCCAATGGATTACCACCGCGCAGCCAACCAACGCCAAACACTAGGGCGCAGATGACAATACAGGCATAGCCAAGGGTCTTGCCTAATTGATCCAACTTTTTCTGTAATGGGGTATCTTCGGTTTCAACCGATTGGAGCATGGTTGCGATCATACCCAACTGGGTCAACATCCCGGTGCTGATCACAACGCCCTTACCGCGTCCATAGGTTACGGTCGTCCCCATAAAGGCTGTATTCTTGCGGTCACCCAAGGGGGCGTCCGTCGGTAAAATATCCATGGCATTCTTTTGCACCGGCACCGATTCGCCGGTCAAGGCAGCCTCATCCACGCGCATGTTCACCGCTTCTATCAAGCGTACATCGGCGGGGATAAAGTTACCGGCTTCCAGGAAGACTATATCCCCGGGGACCAGGTTATGCGCCGGTACCATCTGACGGTGGCCGTCGCGGATCACCTGCGCCTCCGGGGCAGCCAATTTCTTTAAAGCAGCCAAAGCCTCCTCAGCCCGGCTCTCTTGAATTACCCCCAATATTGCATTAAGGACAACGATGGCAATAATTGCCGAAGCATCCACCCATTCACCAAGGATGGCCGAAATGATCGCTGCTCCGATGAGCAGCAGGACCACAAACCCTTTCAATTGGTCGATCACCATCATAAAGAAACTCGGACGGGGTGCTTCAACCAGCGCGTTGGGTCCGTGTTTCTTTAACCGTTCTTCAGCTTCTTGGGTGGTTAACCCATGGTCGTGGGTAGTGACCAATTTCTCCAGCACATCATTACTTTCAAGGGTATGCCAAGAGAAAGTAACCGCATCGCTTACCGGAGGTGTTTTTGCAGGTGCTTTGTTTGCCATTTTATTCAAATTCCTTTCAAGGATTTGCCGTACTTGATCGTTTGTTGAAATGCTGATTAAACTGAGATCAACGATTTTTTCTGATTAACCATCCAGACTGTAAAAGGCAAAGTGAACAGCGCTACCGATAAAATAACGATAAACCCCTGGTAATAGCCACTTAATAATCCACCCGTGTTCAATTCAAGGATGATCCCGATCACCGTTGAACCTAATGAAGCCACGATAAAGCGGATCATATGAAAAAAACCAGTGGCGGCACTGGTCTTCTCGGAAGGAATGGATTGGATGACCGAAACGGTGGAAGCGGATTGCACAAACCCAAACCCGATCCCGAAGATGATCAAACCCAAGGTAAACAAAACCCATCCCCACACATCGGATAGGCCTGTCCTGACCAATAAGAAATAAAGGCCACCGGCTGCAATCATGCCGACCCCTAATTGGCAGATCAACTTACTCCCCCAGCGGTCGGACATTCTGCCCGATATCGGACTTAAGATCGACATGGTCATGGTCATGACCATGATCAATAACCCTGCAATCTGATTATTGATGTTATGAATGTCGATCAAGAAAACAGGCAAGCAGACCAATAAACCAAATTGGCTAAAGGCTTGGGTTGAGATCGAAAAGATGGCAGCAAGAAACTTTTTATTCGTAAATAGACTGAGGTCAACAAAAGGAGCCGGTTGTTTTCTTTCATAGAATAGGATGAATAACAGTGAAGCAATGGCACCAGACCATAACAATAATGTGGGTGGAAAAGTAATGCCATTCTTAGCCGTCATGGTAATGGCTAACATGGTACAAAAGGTCAGTGCAGCCACGGCAACGGCACCGGGTGTATCAAACCGTTCAATGGTCGCGCGTGGGACCTTAGGAAATAACTTGATCGCCAATAATATGCTGATCAATCCAAGTGGAACGTTAATGAGGAAAATCCACTGCCAGCCGGTGAACTGTAAAAAAAAGCCGCCCAAGGTTGGTCCGATGGCATGCCCCAAACTATTCACGAGAGCCCAATAACCGGTTGCCTGTCCCTGGGATTCAACCGGGAAGCGGTTGGCAATAACCCACATAATAGCCGGTAAAAAAGTCCCTACCCCAATCCCCGTTAATACCCGGGCTGCCAAGAAAATGAGGAAATTTGGAGCAAGAACCGAGAGTAATGAGCCCAAGCAAACCAAACC
>DATMYN010000364.1:0-7866 GCA_035560875.1 Longilinea sp.
ATAATGAGTATGCCACTGCCAGGTTAAGTTCCGGTGTAGCCGTGATTAAGGATTTGTTATTATCTTGTGAAGAAAATAGTGTCCGAATACCCCCTTCTCATATCTACCCCTTTGTCCCTTCCCGTCTCCCTCCCGCAAAGCATGCTCAAACCTAATGAGTGCAACGAGTGCGAGGGATGCATAAACCGCAGGGAAGGGAAATGAATGAAAACAACCCGCAGGGGTTTATGCCTGCGGGTTGTAGTTGAGTGAAGTAAAAGGTTATTACTGAATAGGGGTGACGGCCGGTTTTACAGTCTTGCGCCAGGCAAGCCACATGGCACCGACACCGATAAAGCCAGCAGCTAAGCCGATGAGCCAACCGATGACAGGGATGCGGGTGACAAGCACGAAGATCGCCACACCGGTGAGCATTGCCAGCCATTTACGACCGTTGACGCCCGGAGCAACCTTGGCTAACAGCAGATCGCCAACTGTGTAGCAGACGATCAAAACACTGCCGGTGAAGACCAGGAAGAAGAAGGTCAGCATGATCAAGCAGAAAACGGTTGCGATAATGCCGAACCAGATCCCGGTCAGACCGCCCAGAGAGATGAGGGCGACAAGAATACCGAGCATGATGAACAGGACGGGCAGCATGATGACAGCTACCACACCGATCAGGTCGATCAGGAAACCGTAACCAAGGGCATACCAGGGTTTTTCAACTACGGCATCCGAGGTCTTGCGCATGATGATCGGGATGAGCCAGAGTGCCAGGGCGCCCAAAGCCATCAGTTTGATGAACTCAGCCAAGACACCACCAACCCAGGAGATGCGGAAGCGGGCCATGGGTGTGCTGGGTACACGATAACCATCTTCGCCGTAGGGGACGGGGGTCTGATAGACCACCGTGGGGGCGGCGTTTTGACCGATGGTAGGTTGATCGGAAGTGTAGGTGAGTGTACCGCCAATGACTGCACCCTCTGTGAGGGTAATACCGGAGGCCTGGATGGTGCTGACGCCGGGGATACCGGGGATACTGGGGGCATAACCGCTTGTGCTGCCGCTGACATCGATGGTGGCATCACCATTGATCGGGCCGCCTAAAACGAGGGATGAACCGCCCATTTTCAAGTTGCCGTTGATCGTACCGTTCAGGGTAGCCTGGTAGACACCGGTGTACAGGTCCCGGTTGATAGTGGCGCCGGGCAGGGTTTGGATTTGGAAACCACCGTAATACACGTTACCACTGATCACTGAGCTGGGGCCAAACGTGACGGAGGTGCTGCCACCAAAGACACTGTTATGGATGGCACCGGCGATATTGGCGGTTTGTCCGCCAAAGAACAAATTACCGTTGATAACGGCGCCTTCTTCAACAAGCAGAGTGCTGCCAAAGATGAAGGCATCACCATTTACGGTACCGCTTACGGTAACCGTATTACCGGCTGCAATCAGGTTGCCGTTGATCGTTCCGGCCATGGCAACTGTGTTGCCATTCAGGAACAGGTCATCATCAATGACCTCATTAGGACCAATCGTACCATCTGTATCAAAATCTGCAGCCTGCGCTACACCTGTGGCGCCGAAGAAGAGGGTGAAGACCAGTATTAGCGCTACGAAGAACAGGGAAATTCGTGAAGTTGATTTAGTTAACATAGAGACTCCTTCTAGGTTTTTACCACTCTGTATACGAGTATACGAGAGATAAGGTTGCTTTTGTTAAATTTTTAAGTAAGCCGTAACCCTAGGGTAGGGTAATTGTAAGGTTTTTCGGACAATTACTACCGATTGGAGAAGGAATTACGATAAAAAACTCCCTCGCAGCTATTGGCAAGGGAGAAAATGGTCAAGGATGGGTGTTTTCCGATGGAACTATTTTGCCGTTTTTGGTCCACGTCGGATCAATGCTCCTATAACCCCTCCAACGATGATCAAAACAAGGACAACGCTGCCCAGGATTATGCTGTTGGTTTGATCGCTGCTGGCGATCAATTCATCCGGTATAGCCGTAGGGGTGCCCGGTAAAACGGTTAGGGTTACGGATATCGGTAAAGTAGGAGCCGGAGGGAAGAATAAATGAGCGATCGGCTCGCTCCATAAAATAACGATCAGGAAAAAAAGGATCACTCCGCTCATCAGGATTGTTTGGAGGTTGAACCACTTTGGCCGCTTCTGGCTGATCCTTTCAGATAATTTTGGGTCAGAGGGGGGAGTTGTCATGGCACCTCCAATTGGTTTAGTAAACTTTGAGCTGCCTCTTGCGGTGAGGTTTGAAATTGTAATACTTGCCGGGTGGCTGTGGCTAAGTTTTGACCGTAGGCTGATAGAACATACAAAGAGGGTGTGGCTTGGGCTCCGGAGAGGATCGGATCGAAAAGAGTGAACATGCCGTCCTGCTGCCAGGCAGCAAGAGCAGCCGGACGGGGAGAAAGATACCCGCTGGCTTCATTCCATTGGGCTAAGAACTCACTATCAACCAAAAATTCTGCCAGGCGCATGGCCAGAGGTTGTAAACTGAAATCCGTTTCGGTAAGGCAGAATACCCAGCCATCTGCAATGGCTGCTGGTTGTGTACCCAAAGATGGTAATGCAGCCACATGCCAATCGGCTGAATTTCGGTTAATGACGGATGACGCAGAAACAATCCCAAAGGCATCCGGTGAGCGGGATAAAAGATCCCAAACCTGACCTTCATTTTGGAGACCGATCACGGTAGATGGGAAAACGCCCAAGGCAGCCCCTTGGTTATAGAATTGGAACACACTGGTAAGCGGAGCCTCTTCCAGCATGGGCCTGCCCATATCATCTTGCAGCAATCCGCCTGCGGATATATACAGCGATAGGGTGAAATTCGGTTGGGTGTCTGCAGCCGCAAAATAGATGGGTCTGTTCAATTCCAGTATGGTATCCCAATTTTGTAAGGACCCTTGGGCGGCAGATTGGTACGCCAGCACCTGCATATCTCCGGTAAATGGGATGCCATAGGTTACATTTTGAATGGTAGCCAGTTGAACAGCAAAGGGATACCAATCCGGGTCATCCATAATACCGGAGAGTATATTGACCGGTTGGATCAATTCGCGCAATGCCGCTTCCTCAACAGCCGCGCGCGGTAAGGCGATCAGGGAAGGGAGGGCTTGAGGAGCAGCTGCACTGGTTACCGCCAGTGAGCCCAACAAACCTCCGGCACCGTCGAGTGATTTAATACGCACTTGCACTTCCACACCGGGGTAGAGTTGTTCAAAGGCTGCCAACCGGTTTGTTAAAATTTCTCCGGCAGCCGACCCGTTGGCTGGATCGAATTCCGGAGGAAGCCACAGGGTTATCAATTGTTGGTTCGAGTTGGGAGTTGATTCAGGCGTAACCCCACCCTCAGTAACAACACCGGATGCTGACGCGGAGGGAGTAGCTGTTGCGGCTGGGTAGCTCATACCACCGCTGCATTTAACCAGCAGTAGTATGAGCATCAGCGCAATAAGAATCGTCAAGATCCGGTTAGGCGCTTCTCGGCCAGTAGAATGGGTTGGCGAGGGCGCCGGTAAAAATTCGTTCATTCCAGATGTATGGGGTGGCTGAGCAGCTCAACAAAAAGGCGCACAGCATTTTGAACGTCGTCGATATCAACCATTTCAGAGGGTGAATGGACATACCGGCAGGGTATGGAAACACATCCGGCTGACATACCTGCCCGACTTACCTGCATGGCGCGGGCATCCGTTGTTCCACCTTCCAATACTTCCAATTGGTAGGGAAGGTTGGCTTTTTCAGCACAGTCAACCATTACCTTTACCAGGCGTGGATCGGAGAGCATTCCGCCATCGCGGACTTTAATGGCAGGGCCTTTGCCCACACTCACAGCCATCTTTAATCCCTTGGGGGTGTCCCCGGTGGCGGTGACATCCACGGATATACCCATATCGGGATCGACCGCATACGCAGCAGTTTGTGCACCGCGGATGCCGACCTCTTCTTGGGTGGAGAAGACGAAGACCAACTCATGCGGTGTGGTTTTGATCTGTTTAATGACTTCGATGAGTACGGCCGCACCGATGCGGTCATCCATGGATTTGGCAACCATACGTTTTCCCATGTCCATGAAGGGGCGTTCAAACCCGGCTACATCACCGATCTTGACCGGGCAGTGTTCCTTATCCAAGGCACCTACATCAACGAACAACTGCTCAAGGGTGAAGGCTTTTCCGGGGTCGTCCAATTTCTCGATCCCAATCACGCCTTCGACACCATTGGTAAAACGCACCCGGCCGCCGGGACAATTTCGTGGATAAACACCGCCAATGTTGGTGAAGCGCACGAAACCGTTCTCATCAATATGGGTGACCATGATGCCGATCTCATCGATGTGAGCGGCTAACATGATGCGCAGTCCGTCATTGCCCTTCTTGCCAATCCGGACGATGAGGTTACCCATCGCATCCACTTCGCTTTTATTTGGGACAACTGCGGCCCGGACGATATCCCGAGTTTGTCCTTCAAAACCGGATGGACCAACCGATTCAACTAGTTTTTTGATCAAGTCTTTCATGAAATACTCCTGGGTCAAGGTGCTTTTGAAAAAGCAGCCGGTGATCGAGTTATCGTTCTCCGGAAAGGACATCCGGGGTGAGCTCTAGTAAGGTGTGGTAGAGCAGGGCCAATCCATGCTGCCAATCTTCCACCCGCGAGACCAGCACGGCGGTATGCGCATAGCGGCCGGGGATGGAGATGGAGACAGAGGGGATACCGCCGCGGCGCAAGTGAATGGCGCCAGCATCTGTACCGCCCCCGCCGGGTTGGCGGAATTGGTAAGGGATGGCGTGCTTTTCAGCAGTCTGGGTGAGGCGGCGGATGAGGCGCGGGTCTGAAAGGGTACCGGCATCGGATAGGTAAATGGCCGGACCAGCTCCCAGGCGGGTGTTGTACTGGGTGTTTTCGCTGCCATCCCAGGTGGGTTGGTCGAATGATGGGGTGGAATCAATGGCGAAAGCCAGGTCTGGGTTAAGCCCGTAAGCGGCTACGCGAGCCCCACGCAAACCAAGCTCTTCCTGGACTGTGAAGGCGGCTTGCAGTTCGATATGATCGGGGGCATGTTTGAGCAATTCGATCAGGGTGACCACCCCAATGCGGTCATCCAGGGCTTTCCCAAAGAGGACACTGCCGGATTGTTCGAATTTGGTGGCAAATGTAGCTCGATCGCCTACTTTCACCTTCCCGCCGGGGTCTTTACCCACATCGATCCGCAGGGTATCCAGGTGGATGGTACTGTCCATTTCCCCTTTATCGGTGAGGTGGATGGGTTTGGCGCCAATCACACCGGGGAGATGGTCTTTACCTACCCAAACCGTTTTAGCGGGCAGGCTGCGGACATCGATCCCTCCAACGGTTTCGAATTGGTATAACCCGCCTTCATCTTCGGCGATGATCATGAAACCGACCTCATCCATATGCGCATCGACCATAACCCGCAGGGACTTTTCGGTTTTGGCTTTATGGATGGCGATGATGTTGCCCATGGCGTCTTCATGGACCTCATCCACGAAGGGTTTGATGGTTTCAAGGACGATGGAGCGGATTTCACCCTCATCCCCTGAAACGCCGACTGCGTTGGAGAGTTTTTCTAATAATGCGATCTGTTCTGCGCCAATTTTAGGGGCAGAGGATTTGTTAAGTTTTATTGTGCTCATGATTCCACATCCCAGCGCATGGTCTTATGGAAATCCGGTTCCAACCGGGTGATGAATTCAGCCATCAAACGGCCGGTACGGGCAATGTCTTTGAGAAGCACGGTCTCGACCGGCGTGTGCATATAGCGCAGCGGAATTCCCAACACGAGGGTGGGGTAGCCGGCGCCAACGACCTGCATGGCATAGGCATCGGTACCGGAATGGCGTGGCATGATCTCAACCTGGAAGGGGATATCGAGTTCTTCGGCAACCGATTTCATTTTCTTATGAAAAGCAGGGTGCACATTTGGTCCCCAACCGATGGTAGGACCTTTCCCCAAGGCATGGGTACGGTAATCGCCTGCGCCGGGACCTTTGCCAAAGGTGACATCAATGGCAATGGCCAGGTCGGGCTGGATGCTAAAGGGAGAGGTGAAGCCGCCGCCTAAGGTCTCTTCTTCTTGTACGGTAGCGGCTGCCCAAACATCACAACCATGTTTACGGGTCTGAAGTTCGGCCAAACACTGGGTAACGGCAGCCACAGAGGCGCGGTTATCCATGGTGTGGCCGGCCAACATTCCGCCGGTAAGGTTGAGAGGGGCTTGGGCAAAGGAGATCAGGTCCCCAGGGCGGACAAGCTTTTCGACCTCAGCCGCCGGAAGTCCCGTATCCACCAGCAAACGATCCATGGGAGGAGGATTGCCTTTCATGGAAGCGGGCAGCAGGCGGTCGGCTGGTTGGACGATGAGAGCGGGGATATCCTTACGGCCGTGAACGGTGACGCGTTGACAGGGAAGGATGCGCGGATCCAACCCTCCGACTTCGGTGAAGTGTAAGAAGCCTCCGTCGATGGTTGTGACCATCAAACCGATGGCATCCATATGAGCAGCCAGCAGGATGCGTGGACGGGGTTCCGAGCCGGAACCACGTCGCAGCCCATGCAGACTACCCAACCGGCTGGTGGAAAGTTCATCCACCAGGGGGCGCCAGGCCGCGCTGATAACATCGCGGATGGGCGCCTCATTGGCCGAAAGGCCAGGCAGGCAAATCATTTCTTTGAGGTGTTTCTCTAGTTCAAGTGTCATAGGTTTATGGGGTGAAAAATGAATAGATATGGATGATGAGGGGGTTACCTCATCTTGATCCCTGATTATGCCCTATGGGGTTAAGGTATCTGTAGCGGTTTCGGTGGGCGTTTCCGTTGGTGGTATGGGTGTATCAGACGGGATGAGTGTTTGCGTGGCTGTGAAGGTTACTGTGGCAGTCGGGGAGGCAGGAATGGAGTATGTCCGGCTGGCAGTGGGCGTTAGTGTGATGGTTGGGGTAAGGGTGATGGTTGGGGTGTCGTAAAAAACCAGGGTCGGAGGCGTTAGGGTTACGGTGCCGGTGAGGGTAACCGTGGCGGATGTGGTGGGGGTGTTGGGTCTTAATTGATCAATACCTCGGACACTCCATAAAAGGATCAACCCCAAGCAGTAGCATGGGATGGTACCCAGGATGACCAAGGTTAGCGTTTTGCGAGTACGTTTAACGTTTCCAATGCCCTTGAACATATTAACTAGGTAAGATGATAACACGGGGCAAGGGCAGTGGCAAGGAAAAACGGTTGGGGATTGGGGGAGGAATGATATCTTTGTCGGGGTGCATCTATGTGTGCGCCTTTTTTTGGTTTTATTTTTTCATACCGAATTTACCGGTTTATGGCAAACCGTCCTTGGGTGTTGGCGGTTTATGCCACACTGATTGTGAGTGTGTTTCGGCATCTGCGGTCTTTGCACCCTCTTGTAGGGCAGATTAAAGTCCAATCTGCACACGGATTTCACGGATTCCACGGATTGATTTTAAGGCTCAAATAAACCTAAACCCCAAGACCTAACCCCCGACCCCCTCTCGCTTCGCTCTGTCCTTTCGCGCAACCACCTCAAGGATGCAACGATCGCAGGGATGCAACAACCGCGACCCTTCCCCGTGAGGGGAAGGGGAGGGAAAACTTGGTATTCGTTTCAAAAAAATATTCGAATTCGAATATCGAATATCGGGGTAAATCCACGATGGCGGGTTGACCCGACACAACCTGTACAGCCCCGCTCACAAAGAACGTTCGGGGGTGCACAAAACGCAGGTGCAAAAACCGCAAAACCCGCCCAATAAGATTTTCACCAGCGGAGAAATCAAGATAAATATGGAGGGTGGGTAATTCCAAACAAGGAGTTTGAAAAAT
>DATMYN010000365.1:0-3025 GCA_035560875.1 Longilinea sp.
GTACCGGCCGATACCTCTGACCCCAAGTAGAACAAAGAACCCCGCCAAATCTGGCGGGGTTCTGTTTTACCGATAAGCTAACAATAAACCAGGGGGACCGAAGGGGGGATAGCTAAAAGATTGAGCGCACCATCAACAATAATCCAAACACAGCTAATGGTATTCCAACGGGGGCAGTGATGACCAACGCGGTCAGGATCACGCCGACGATGAGCAAAGCCAGTCCCAATACGGCTGCCACAATCCGGCCGGTGAGGCTCAGAATGAAAGCCAGAAAATCCCATAAAGCGGCAAAAGGCCAAAAAAACCAGGGAGCATGGGCACGTGTATTCATGGTTTGGTTATCCTTTCGGTTACTGAACTTGTTCCGCCTGGCTGCTTTCAGCAGGCGTGGCGGGTTCCGCAGCAGGGGTAACAACAGGGGTTTGGGGAGCAGGAACCACGGCTGGTGTTGTGGTGTTCTGGGGGCGGTTACCCAGCATGAAAACAGCCAAATGCTTTTGCAGATCGGCCAGCCAATTGAAGATATGTAAAGAGGCAGTTGCCAGCAGGATACCCAACAGACTGATACCGACTGCAACGCCCAAGGAATCAACTCGATAATCAAAGAAGTTCATGGGGAACAACCGGTAGGTTAGGGGAGCAGACATCATCGCCAGAGATAATGAGCCCATAGTCACTACGGCCACAAAGTCGGCAATCCCGATGGGGAATTTGAGGAAAAGGAATACCAAACCTTTCCAGGTAACCGGATTGGCAAAGAAAGATTTGATCTGTTCCCACAACGTTGCATTGGGTTCGACCGGCCGTGACATCGGGGCTACATCCGCATGCAGCATACTAATAGCTTGGATTCGCTCGAAGGCAGTAAAGAGCCAACTCAATGCGAACATGGCCACCAAGATCACAATACCAATCCAGAGGATGAAAAGGCCAATGCCTAATGAAAACCCGGTGATCAAGAGTGTGAAATAAAATATACCGAGAGGGAAAGCCAAAAGTAAATACGCCAGATTCAAATACGTTTGACCTTTGGCAAAAACACCAAAAAACCGTGCGAAGAAGGAATTATCGTTTTCCATAAGTATCACCTTTTGAAGTAAGTTCTATCCAGTATACGTATTCTTTTTCGATCGGTTGCAGGATTTTCTAACCTACGCTTAATATACGCAAACCCAACTCTTGGAACTTTCCACCCTTGACAATCGTCAATCTTTGGTATGATTATGCAAATATTTCCTACACATTCAATAGTGGAAACCCATAAAAGATCGAAACTAACTTTGGAGAACTATGAGTGAAACTGAATTAGACAACTTGCCCGTGGCAGAGCAGCGCCGTTTACGGTGGGATTGGCTCTACCAGGTGATCTTAGCCCCTCGTAAAACTTTGGCTGCGATCACAAGCCAGGATAAACCAAACTGGCTTACCCCTATGTTGGTTATCAGCCTCCTGATCCTGGTTTCTGCCCTGGCGGGCATCCCTGCCAGGATTCAAGAAAATCAAGCCAGTGCAACGATCCCGATGGATGGGTCTTACTACACCGAGGATCAACAAGCCCAATTTGCCGCCTCAGATGCCACCGCCAGCTCACCCTTGTTCACGTATATTTTGCCTGCCGTGGGTGGATTAGTCGGTTTGTGGGTCGGTTGGCTGTTGATGGGGAGTGTATTGCATTTGGCATATACATTAGCCGGTAGCCGGAGTTCCAGTGCGGCAACCATGAATCTGGCAGCCTGGGCGTATGTGCCATTTGGGGTTCGTTACCTCATTCGGGCTGTCTACTTACTTGCAACCCGGCAAGTAATTACATCCACCGGGCTTTCTGGCTTTGTGGATACAAGTGCCGGGGGTATGGCAGCCTTCTTTGCAGCCCTGTTGGCAATGGTCGACATCTACTTGATCTGGCAGGTTGTGCTGCTTGTGATCGGCTCAACCGATTTAACCAAATTGTCACGCAGCAAGGCATGGGCTGCGACAATAACAGCTGTTGTAGTAGTGCTTCTGATTTGTGCCTTGCCGGGATTCCTTAGCGCCGCATTGAGCGGCTTATCCACCGGTGGGTTTATGTTCTTCTAGCGCCATCCTATGAACTCACATAAAATCACGCCGGTTGTAAAAGGTCCACGCCCGGCCTTCGTCTCAACGCACGACCTATATAAGACATTCATCATGGGGTCTACCATTGTGCGCGCCCTCGATGGAGTTTCTGTAGATATCCCTGAAAATTCCTTTACGGTCATCCAGGGCCCTTCAGGATCGGGTAAATCCACCTTGCTCTATCTGCTTGGCGGGTTAGACCGGCCGACCTCTGGAAGTCTGAGTATCGATGGACAGCCCATCGAATCGATGGATGAAAATGCCCTGGCTGTGTTTCGCCGCGAAAAAGTAGGCTTTATCTTCCAATCGTTTAACCTGGTCTCTAGCATGGTGGCCTTGGAAAATGTGGCCTTCCCAATGCGCTTCGCGGGCGTCTCCCGTCGTGAAAGGAGGGAGCGGGCTATGGATTTACTAACCCAGGTTGGTTTAGAGCAACGCTCCCAGCACAAACCCACCGAACTTTCCGGTGGCCAGCAGCAGCGGGTTGCCATTGCCCGGGCTTTGGTGAATGACCCGCCAATTGTCCTGGCAGATGAACCGACAGGTAACCTGGACACGCAAAGCGGCTACAGCATTATGCAGTTATTAGCCCAACTCCACCGTCAAGGACGCACAGTCATTGTGGTCACCCACGACCCCCGTATGGCTCATTTTGCCACCCACACGATCCACATTTTGGACGGCAAGATGGTCTCATCCGATGAATATGACCACGCCATTGCTTTGGAACAAATGAACTCCCTCAATAAGGAGGAGAAAACAAACCTATGAAACCAACATCCTCACGTTTAAGTGGTTTTTTGATAATTTTCCTTGTGGCCGGTTTAATTACCGCCCAACCTATCTTGATGGCTCAGGCGGCGCCATTGCATACCGTCACGGTAACACCTGCCAGTACTACGCTTTCCGGTTTACCGGGACAGGT
>DATMYN010000366.1:0-3259 GCA_035560875.1 Longilinea sp.
CGGGCAATATTTGGGTCTGATAATGTTCAAATTTATAATAATCTTTCAGCAGGCTTGGTGATGGGGATCATGATCCTGCCATTGGTATCGTCCATGAGCGAAGACGCCCTGAGTGCCGTCCCGCGCAGTTTACGCGAGGCAGCCTATGGGCTTGGTGCAACCCGCTTTGAAACAGCCATTCAAGTAGTAGTTCCGGCTGCTTTATCGGGCATAATTGCCGCCTTCATCCTAGCAATATCAAGGGCGATTGGTGAAACCATGATCGTTGCCGTAGCAGCCGGAGCAGGTCCTAATTTTACGATGAACCCGCTGCAATCAGCCGAGACCATGACCGGTTACATAGCCCGCATCAGCGGAGGTGATGTGGCCTACAACACCCCCGATTACAACAGCATCTTTGCAATCGGCTTGCTCCTATTTCTGATCACGCTTGGGTTGAATATTGTCAGCCGGTGGCTATCCAACAAATACCGCGAGGTGTACGAATGAGCCTTTTCTCAAACGGTTCACTATCTACACAAGAATATTCGCAAGTCGGGCACCGCCATCGCATTGGCAAAGTTTGGGAAAAGGTCTTTCTCTTTTCAACCATACTTGGCGTTGCTGTTTTGGTTATATTATTAGCCAGCATTTTGAATCAAACCGTTGGTTTGATTGCGGTCATTAATGATGTTGACCCTGAAACCCTGAGCGCTCAACCTTTGGAAACTTTGGATTCCAATAGTCTCATCACCATCTTACAAAGTCATCTCAGTGGCGGACGCCTGCGAACACTGAACCGTGAACAACCTCTCATAGAACGTAGCCAATCTCAGTTATATCAATTAGTGGTTGATACGGTTGTTGAACCTCAGGTACAGGCTACCTGGCTGCTCAGCCAATCACTTTTTTCCCGATCCCAGATCGAAGCACAAGTAGCCGTACAATGGCCTTCCGCTCATCTGGAGTGGCGTTCTTGGCTGAACCTATCCTTTCTGGTTGAGCCGATGAACAGCGACCCATTATTAGCCGGGGTGAGAACCAGTTTGTTGGGTTCGCTGTATCTGATCATCATCACGATCATCATTGCCTTCCCCATTGGGATTGGAGCAGCTATTTACCTTGAGGAATATGCAGATAAGACGAACAAACTGAATAAGATCATTCAAACGAATATTGATAACCTGTCCGGTGTTCCTTCGATCGTTTATGGGATATTGGGATTGGCGATTTTTGTGAGATTGCTTTCAAGCATCACCAGTGGTTCCATATTCGGGGTTGAGGATGGGAACGGCCGCACGTTGCTTTCAGCAGGTTTCACCATGGCACTTTTAGTACTGCCTGTGCTCATCATCAATACCCAAGAAGCCATCCGGGCAGTGCCAAATTCCATTCGCCAGGCCAGTTATGGCCTAGGCGCCACCCAATGGCAAACGATTTGGAACCACGTATTGCCTGCAGCCCTGCCGGGGATATTGACCGGGAGCATCTTAGCCATTTCGCGAGCCATCGGTGAAACAGCTCCTTTGATCGTGGTTGGCGCTGCGACCTATGTGATCACCGATCCCAACGGACCTTTTTCAGTTTTTACCGCCTTGCCAATACAGATATATAATTGGACTACACGTCCACAGCCGGAATGGCGCAACCTGGCGGCTTCAGCCATTGTTGTATTAATGGTTATGTTATTGTCCATGAACACGGCGGCTATCTTATTACGGAATCGATTTCAGAAACGCTTATGAGTAACAACCCAAATCCACAAAACACTGCTTATGCAATTCAAGCTTGTAATGTCTCTTTCCATTACAGCGCTTTCCGGGCTGTCAAGGATGTGAACCTTAACATCGAGCCCCGCAAAATCACCGCCATAATTGGACCTTCAGGATGCGGTAAAAGCACTATCTTAAGGGCTTTCAACCGTATGAATGATTTTATCCCTGGCGCCCGCCTGGAAGGTGAGATCCTGTTCCACGGACAAAATATCTACTCCAACCGGGTAGATCCCGTTTTGGTCCGCCGTAAAATTGGGATGGTATTCCAAAAACCCAACCCATTTCCGAAATCGATCTATGAGAATATTGCTTGGGGGGCGCGCATAAATGGCTATAAAGGCGATATGGATGAGTTGGTGGAAACCAGTCTGCGGGATGCTGCCCTTTGGGAAGAGGTGAAAGGTAACCTAAATAAAAGCGGCCTTGAGCTTTCCGGCGGTCAACAACAGCGGCTTTGTATCGCCCGAACCCTGGCCGTCAAGCCAGAGATCATCCTGATGGATGAACCCTGCTCAGCACTCGATCCGATTGCAACATTAAAGATCGAAGACCTGATGAGAGAACTATCCGCAAACTACACAATCATTATCGTCACCCATAATATGCAGCAAGCCGCCCGCGCTTCCGATTACACTGCCTTTTTCACCATGGATAATGATCGGGCGGGATTGATGGTAGAATACGGAAGTACAAGCCAATTATTCACCTACCCGCATGACAAACGCACAGAAGACTATATCACCGGCCGGTTTGGGTAGCCCAGCAAAACAACGAGGTAAAGAATGACCCGTGAAACTCTAGATCGACAAATCCGTCATATTCAAGACGAAGTCCTCCTGCTGGGAAGCATGGTTGAACAAGCTACCATGGCAGCCATCGATACCTTGAAAAATCGTGATACCCAGGCAGCCAGGAAGATCTACGATCAAGACCAGAATATCAACGAGAAACGGTACGCTATTGAAAATGCGATCCTTATCCTGATCGCCACCCAGCAGCCCATGGCTCATGATCTGCGCATGCAGGCTGCCATCCTTGAAGTCATCACCGAATTGGAACGCATGGGGGACTACGCCAAAGGCATCGCCAAGATTACCGTCCGTTTGGGTGATGCCGATATTCCTATCCCGATCCGCGAGATCGAAAAAATGGCGAAACTCGGTGTGGATATGCTCCACCGTTCCTTGACCGCCTTTGTCGATGAAAACGCCTCCATGGCCGCTGCCATCCCGGCCGAAGACAGTGCGGTGGATGAATTATTCCAAACGGTTTACCATTTTGTTGTCAACGCCATGATCAGCAACCCTGAAACGATCGATACGGCCAACTTACTGCTGTGGGTGGCCCATAACCTAGAACGGCTGGCTGATCGGGTAACCAATATCTGTGAACGGACAGTGTTTATTGCCACCGGCGAATTGATGGAAATGGATCCTTACGACAGCGAAGAAGTTAGCAATTAATTATTAATAAAAAAAGCACACCGGTTAACGCATAACCCGGTG
>DATMYN010000367.1:0-4954 GCA_035560875.1 Longilinea sp.
CTACGGCCGCGTATACCCATACCCAATGCAGATGTTCTCGCTGGGGGTAACGATGCCCATGATGATCGTATCCGTGGAAAAAGCTTCGCGCACCTGTCCCAAAATCACCATAGCCTCTTCGCAAAAATCGGGATTAGCGGGACCATGCATGCCGGCCAGCGCCGAACCCAGAGTGTAGTAATACACCACCGTATTGGAAGATAACGGCATGCCGGTGATAGTGATGGCTTCGTCTACTTCTTCATCGCACTGGCGCACTTCGCAGCTTACCGTGGCGTCGCAGCCCGAAACAGCGCAGCGCAAAGCCGGGATAGAACCCTCATAATTGCGGGCTTTGAAATACACGATCCCGAGTTGACCGTACAGATCGGGGCTGTTGGGGTTGAACTGCAGCGCCTGCATCATGTTCAACGAAGCGGCATAGAACTCACCCATTTGAGAATAAGTACGGGCGATGGAAACATAGGGTACGGGATCCAGCACACCCAATTGTTCGTTGATGCGGGCTGCTTCAGCAAAATACGTTAGTGCTTGTTCGTATAAGTTGGTTTGGGTCGATTCGGATGTTTCATTTTGTGCTAACTGCCGGTAATTGGCGCCCAAACGCAACAACAAAAAGGTAAGGTTGGGAGTGATCTCCAAGGCGCGTTGGTATTCCTCTATGGCGCCGTTGTAATCCATTTCCGATTCCAACAGATACGCATTCACCCGGTGTACATCCATCATATCCGGGGCGCGTTCCAAGGCTTGCTGGATGTATTGTTCCGCCTGGGCTAACTGCAGCTCATCTACAAGGATCTCGGCGTAGAAGACCAAGGCCATGGTGTTTTGTGTATCCAGCTGGATGGCCATAACAGCTTCTTGCTCAGCCTCGCTTAACATATCGGTGGCAGCGGTCGCATCCAACGTACCAGAGGTTGCATACCAATCCAATACGAATGCAAGCACGGCATGGGCGGTACTGCTTTCGGCATCGACCGCCACCGCCTGGTTTGCCGAAGCCATGGCTTCTTCAAAACGGGCATCACGCTCTGTATCGGTTGTTAACAATGTGGTGGAATAAGTTTGGATGCGGGCCAGGTTGGCCCACATTTCTATGTTGGTGGGATCCACCTCAGTCCCCTGCTGGTATGCAGCGATTGCAGCATCCAAACTTCCGGCAGCGAACTGCATTTCCCCTTCTTGGGCAAAGGAATTGGATGTACGCGTGGGGGTTGGAGAAGGCATGAACAAGGGCTGTACTTCACCATGGGTATAGCCGCGCAGGACAAACAAAAGGAACAACACCAACACGACCCAAAACAGAGCCCGATAGGGGTTGGTAGCATGCCGGTTTTTTAAGAAGATCGGTCTTTTCTCGGGTAAATACATTCTTCCCTGAATTAGGGTGTCGGCGTTACCGTGACATTCGTTGATGTAGTCGTCGGGCCGCGGGTAGGCGTTTGCAATGGTCTGGGAGTGGCTGCGCCGGATTCCATGAATTGTTCACAGATGGAAATGATTTCCTGGGCATTATAAACGGAGGTTTCATCGTTGGCTACGGATAACTGTAAGGTTTGGGCGATCTGAAGAGCATTACCGCAGTATCCCATGCGGGATAAAGCCAAACCATAGGAATAATAATATTCAGCAATCCGGCCATAATCCAGAGGAAGCCCTTCAACAATCACACCTTCAGCTGTTGTGCCGCCGCGTATAGCCAATTCAAACTCCGGAATGGCGTTTTCATATTGACCATTGCGGAAATACATCACGCCCAAGTTGCCGTGCATATAGGGATCATCCGGTGCATTTTGAAGAGCTTGCTCGGCGAATTGGACAGCCTTGGCATAATCACCAATATTAGCGTAGGTACGCGAAATATAAGTGGCCGGCAGTGGATTAGTGGGGTCCAGGGCATTGGCCCGGTTGAATTCTTCGATGGCGGTTTCATTATCCGAAAGGAAGCGCAGGTTGCGTCCCAAGGCCATATGCAGTTCAGCGATGTTCGGATTCTGCGAGATAGCTGCCTGTAGCGAAGCGACCGCATCAGTGTAGTTACTAGTGATCTCTAAAACTAGACCGCGTGCCCATAAAGCTTCCATCATATCCGGAGCCAGGCTGATGGCTGTACGCGAGGCGGAAACGGCATCATCCAAAGTACTGATGGTTCCCAGATCAGCTGAGTATTCCAGGGATAAGATGATCGCTTTTGCGGCGTAAGCGGTGGGGTTGGTTGGATCCAATCGGATGGCATTGTTTACAGCAAGTTCTGCCTCGGCATACTGTTCCAAATAGGCATACGCCCAGGCCTGCCAGGTGAACGCCATTGAAGAATTGGGATTCAATAGCAATGCATTGGCGGCGCTGATGACGGCATCATCATACCGGGCCGCATAGATCTGCAACCGTGCGATCTCCAGATAATGAGAAGGATTCTGCGAGTCGACCATCAATACTTCTTGATAGGCGCTGATCGCCTGAGCGTAACGACCTTCTTCAGCTAATGCTTCCGCGTCGGCAACATACGCCTCGGGAGGACGTGTGGCCGTAGGGCTTGGTATGAATAATGGCGGAGTAACCGGGACCACAACTTGGTTAAAGTAAATAGCTCCACCGATCAACCCAAGTAAGACAATGATCTTCCAGGGGTTCGAACGGCGGCGCCGTTTATTCATACTCCATTTACTGCCACGTAAATACATGCAGTCATCATACCATGCCCAGCAAAAGCCGGTCAAGGAATGTACAAATGACAGAATGAACCTAAACAAGTATTTTTGACGGATTGAATGTCTTCAAGGAATTGACCCTAGCTCTACTGAGCGTAACTACCGCCCAACGATCCAAGGAAAAACCCAAACCACCATTTCGGTTCATTCATTTCAGCTAGCTTGCATCCGAGCAGTTATTCCACTAGAATAGGACTATGCGTTTTGACGTGTTTACCCTCCTTCCCACCGTATTCGCCCCCTATTTTGAAGTTTCCATTTTACAAAAAGCCATCCAAAACGGATTGATCGAAGTGAATATTCACAATATCCGCGATTGGGCAACCGATAAACACCATGTAACCGATGATACTCCATACGGCGGTGGAGGTGGAATGGTAATGAAACCCGGACCTGTTTTCAGTGCGGTGGAAAGCATACTGGGGGTTCCGCCCGCCTGCCCGGTGGTCTTACTGACCCCTCAAGGAAGAACCTTCGATCAGAAGATCGCCATCGAATTAGCCCACCAACCTCAGTTGGCTTTCATTTGCGGTCGTTACGAAGGCGTGGATGAACGCATCCGCCAGCATCTGGTGACCGCTGAACTTTCCATTGGTGACTTCGTACTCACCGGTGGGGAGCTTCCGGCGATCATGATGATGGATGCCATTTCGCGTTTAATCCCGGGTGTCTTGGGAGATCCGGACGGCGCCTGGGATGATTCCTTTGCCTCCGGACTTTTAGAATACCCGCACTATACCCGCCCGGAAGACTTCCGCAGTTGGCAGGTACCACCTGTACTACTTTCCGGAAACCACTCCGAAATTGCCCGATGGCGCAGGCAGCAATCCCTGCTGCGGACCCTGAAGCGCCGTCCCGACCTATTAGATAAGGTAACACTCAGCCCGGAAGATAAAAAATTCCTCGCTGGCCTAAACAATCAACAAGAGAAGTAAGAAAATTACACTCAAGGAGTCCCGCATGAAATTCACGTATGGCAAGATCTTTTTGCTCGGTCTCGGTTTCTTTGGCGTAAGCGTCATTTGGAGTATTTACAACGCTTACGTCCCTGTATTCCTTGCCGATAAATTTGTAATGGCAGCCGGGTTCATTGGTATATTCATGACCCTCGATAATATTGCCTCCTTCTTCATTCAACCCGCAGTTGGCACATGGTCCGATCGCCTGCGCACCAAGATCGGCCGCCGGATGCCCTTCATTTTAGTTGGGGCTCCTTTGGCTGCCGTATCCTTCATCTTTTTACCGATCGCCCAAAACCTGTTCCTCTTCCTGGTAGCGGCCGTAGTGCTGCTGCTCAGCATGGCAATATGGCGTACACCGGTTGTGGCATTAATGCCGGATATCACCCCTTCCAAGAACCGCTCGCAAGCCAACGGCATCATCAACCTGATGGGCGGCTTGGGCAGCATCATCGCTTTTTTGGGCGGGGCTACCCTGTACGAAATGGACCCCACCTATCCCTTCTACCTGGGAGCAGGTTTGGTCGTCTTTTCCGCCATTCTGGTATTCTTGTTCATCAAAGAACCGAAAGTATATGATGAAACAACGGTCGAAGCAGAGCGCCCGAATCTATTCAAGAGCATTGCCCAAATGTTCAAAGAAAAAGATAAAAGCGCTATCTTGATCTTGACGGCCATTTTCTTCTGGTTCATCGCCTACAACGGCATTGAAGCCTTCTTCACGTTATACGGCGTCAATTATCTGGGTATCACCGTTTCAGATGCCTCGCGCTTATTAGGTCAGATGTCCCTGTTGTTCGTCATTTTTGCCCTTCCGGCCGGGTATATCGGGGCTGCCTTTGGCCGCCGCCGGACGATCTTGGTTGGCATCTTCCTCATGGCTGCCGCCATCTTCACCATCTTCCTGCTGCCGAATGCCACGCTCACCACGCTTATCACCCACTTGCCCGTTTTAGGTGATATCCCCGTGCTTGGTTTGATCCTGATGTTCCTGGGCATTGCCTGGTCCTTGATCAACATCAATTCACTACCAATGGTGGTGGATATGACCGATGCCATCCATATCGGAACCTATACCGGTTTGTACTATGCCTTTTCAACCATGGCTGCCATCTTAGGCCCCATCCTGTATGGTTGGATCATCCAGCTATCGGGCGGGAATTACAGCCTGCTCATGATGATCAGCCCGATCTTCTTTGCCTGCGCTTTTATCGCCATGTTCTTTGTACGTAAGGGCGAAATTAAGAAAGAAACCGTATAATCAATCGGACGTAACCTATAAAA
>DATMYN010000368.1:0-4004 GCA_035560875.1 Longilinea sp.
GTATTGTCATTACCCACGGGCATGAAGACCATACCGGCGCCATCCACCATCTGCTTGAGGTGGTCAATGCCCCCATCTATGCCACCCCCCTGACCCGTGGCCTATTGGAAGTGAAACTGGCGCGCAACGGTATGGCCAGTAAAGCCATGTTGAATACCTTCAATGCTGGTGATACGCTAGAAATTGGCCCTTTTAAAGTTGAAACCTATCACGTGTGCCATTCCATCCCCGATGGGGTTGGCTTGGGCATCGGCACCCCGGCCGGGTTGATCATCCATTCCGGTGATTATAAATTTGACCATACCCCCGTCGATGGCTGGCCGTCCGATTATGCCAAACTGGCTGAATTTGGGCAGCGGGGTGTGTTGGCCTTGTTAGCCGATTCCACCAATGCGGAACGGCCGGGCTGGACTCCCTCGGAACGTGTGGTGGATGCCGCATTTGATACGGTATTCCGCGAAGCACCTGGGCGCATCATTATTGCCAGTTTTGCTTCGTTGGTCTCCCGCATGCAGCAAGTAGCCAATGCAGCCCAACGCTATGGGCGTAAACTGGCTTTTGCCGGTCCATCAATGGTGGATAACGCCAAGATCGCCCGAAAATTGGGTTATTTGGATATTCCCGAAGAGATCATGATCGGGATCGATGAAGCCAAAGGCCGAAAAGACCAGCAGGTTGTGATCATGTGCACCGGGTCTCAAGGCGAACCGACTTCCATCTTGGGGCGGCTGTCAACCGGCACTTCTCATATATTCGATATCGAATCGGGCGATACGGTTGTACTTTCATCCCATCCCATCCCCGGGAATGAAGAGAATGTCTACCGTACCATCAACCGCTTATTTGAACGCGGCGCTACGGTAATTTATGAATCCATTGCGCCTGTGCACGTCTCAGGGCATGCCAGCCAGGAAGAAATGAAGCTGCTCATGCACCTGACCAAGCCGAAATTTTTCATACCCATCCACGGCGAATTGCGTCAGCTCAAACAGCATGCCTTGTTAGCCCAACAAGTGGGTATTTCCAGTGAAAACACCTCGATCGCTTTGAACGGACAGGTCATTGAATTCAAAGATGGCGTAATGAGCTTTGGCGAACAGGTACCTTCGCATTATGTCTTTGTCGATGGTTCCGGTGTGGGCGATGTCGGCCCGGATGTAATGCGCGAGCGCGAAGCCCTGGCCCGGGATGGGGTTGTGGTTGTGAACATACAACTCAACCACGGTAACGGCCGTTTACAACGCGACCCCGAGATCCTCACAAAAGGTTTTGTGGTCGCAAAAGATATGGATTGGCTTGCCGACCAAGCCCGTAAAAAGATCGCCATCATCGTTCAAGAGAATTCGAACGGCAATATTCAAAAACGGATCGAAGACGCTGTGGGTGATTTCCTGTATGGTGAAACCCGCCGCCGTCCCATGGTATTCGTGAACATCAACAGGTAAAACTATGCTACAAAAAATTGTGCAACTCGTGGGGGGTGACCCACATAAGCGCGAAATCCAGGGTCTATCCGAGGTCGTTGATCAGATCAATGCCTTGGAACCTGAATACGAGAAGTTGAGCGATGAAGCATTAAAAGAAAAAACAACCGAATTCCGCCAACGTTTGGCTGATGGCGAAACTTTGGATGATCTGCTGGCGGAGGCATTTGCGGCTGTTCGCGAAGCCAGTAAACGCACGATTGGTTTACGTCATTACGATGTGCAAATGATCGGCGGCATGACCCTTCACAATAAAAAGATCGCAGAGATGCGCACTGGTGAGGGAAAAACCCTGGTTGCAACCCTGCCGTTATATTTAAATGCATTAACCGGGAAAGGTGTTCACCTGGTAACGGTCAACGATTACCTGGCCCGCCGGGATGCGCGTTGGATGGCGCCCATTTATCAAGGTCTTGGATTATCCGTTGGAGTACTTCAAATGGCTTCGCGTACCGAGAACGGTAAAAAAGCCTTTGTGGTAGACCTGGAAAAAGAAAGCCCGCATGAAGATCAAAACCAATTACGCATGACCTCGCGTGCCGAAGCATATCAGTCCGATATTGTGTACGGCACCAACAGTGAGTTTGGTTTTGATTATTTGCGCGATAACCTGACCTTGCGGCTGGAAGACCGGGTTCAGCGCGGCCATTTCTACGCCATTGTCGATGAAGTCGATAATATTTTGATCGATGAAGCCCGTACCCCCCTGATCATTTCCGGTCCGGCGCAGGATGAAGCCGAACAGTATGTCAAAATGGCTGTCGTTGTACGCCAGCTTCGCCCTGAGGATTATGAAGTGGATGAAAAGAACCGTTCGGTGGTATTGACCGAAGTCGGTGAAGTCCACATCGAAGAGATCCTGGATACGCCTTTACGCGATCCGGAACGACCCGAAGATATTACCCCCGAACAGGCGCGCATTTTGGCCTTTTTAGAGCAGGGATTGCGCGCCCAATTCCTTTTCAAACGTAATAAAGACTACCTGGTCCAAGGCGGTAAGGTTGTAATCGTGGATGAATTCACCGGCCGGTTAATGCCTGGCCGGCGGTGGAGTGAAGGCTTGCACCAGGCTGTGGAAGCTAAAGAAGGGGTAAAGGTCGAACCGGAAAACATCACCTACGCCACCATTACCCTGCAGAATTACTTCCGTATGTATGAGAAACTGGCCGGTATGACCGGAACAGCCCTTACGGAAGAAGAAGAATTCTTTAAGATCTACAAATTAAACGTGCTGCCTATCCCAACCAACCTGGAATATCAGGCCATGAAGGCTGAAAGCGCTTTGGTTGCGGTAGACAGCAAGGATGACGACGGTTACCGGGTGCGTTATTACACCCGCCGGGATGATCCTCAAAAGGATCCCTTGTTCTGGCAGCGTAAAGATTACCCGGATATTGTCTACCGTACGGAAGAATCCAAGCTGCGGTCAATTATCACCGAGATATTGCATTATTATGTCATCGGACGGCCCCAGTTGGTGGGTACTACTTCGGTGGAACATTCCGAACGTTTATCAGACCGGCTGCTGGCCGAACCCTTACGCCGGTTGGCAATCATTCATCTCATCCGCGATACGTGGATGGCTCAGCACCCCAATGCCAGTGTTGAAAGGGAGATTCCCGAGCTGCAGTTCCTCAATAAACCCTTGGGTGAATTGAATACCGGAGAAATGCGAACATTTGCCCGCAGTTTGGGCATCCTTTCGATGAACCCGGAAGATCCAGCCAATGTGGAAAAACTGATCTCGATATTGAAAGTTCAGCCTGAGCACAGCGAACGTCTGGCCAAAGTTCTACAAGGTGGCGTTCCGCACCAGGTCTTGAATGCCCGTAAACATGATGAAGAAGCGATGATCATCGCCCGCGCCGGTGCCTTTGGTGCGGTCACCATCGCAACCAATATGGCCGGCCGGGGTGTCGATATCCGCCTGGGGGGTGAACTGCCGGACGAGATCTACCAGGATGTTACCCATGTATTGGCGCGTGAAGGCCATGATGCCTATAACATGACCAATGAACAGATGGCGGATGCATTGAAGAAGCTGGATGCGGAAACTATTGGTATTTATGAAACCTCCATACAAGGTTTCTTCCAGTACATGACCGATAAAGAGCGGGTGAGAGAATTGGGCGGGTTGCATGTGATCGGCTCCGAACGGCATGAGGCTCGGCGTATCGATAACCAGTTGCGCGGTCGGGCTGCCCGTCAGGGTGATCCCGGTTCTTCCCGCTTTTTCCTCTCCCTTGAAGATGAATTGATGCGCTTGTTCGGCGGCAATCAAGCTGAAAATATGATGCGCATGCTTAAAGTTGATCCGGCCCTGCCGATCGAATCATCCATCCTTGGCCGGTTGGTGGAACAGGCCCAGGAACGGGTTGAGGGCAATAACTTTGACGTCCGCAAGCATTTACTGGAATACGATGATGTCCTGAATTCGCAGCGTAAACGCATCTATGGCGAGCGCGATGAAGTATTTGTAAAGAGTAATTTAAATGAAGATGTCTTAGCTATGCTGCGTAC
>DATMYN010000369.1:0-4387 GCA_035560875.1 Longilinea sp.
ATGCCGTCCGCCTCAAAGAGGTTGACCTGCCGCAGACCGTGCTGGTAAGGGGTGACTCGCAAGTGCTCAGCATTGCAGCCGCTTCGGTGCTGGCCAAAACCAGCCGGGATGCCTTAATGATCGAGATGGACAGGGATTACCCTGCCTATGGGTTTGCCCGCCACAAAGGCTATGGCACGGCTGCCCATCAAAAAGCTCTGCAAACCGTTGGCTCCTGCCCAACCCACCGCTTAAGTTTTGCTCCATTGCGCCTCCTTACCACCCAAGACCCTACAACCAAACCGTAACCGTTGCGTATATTAATCAAGAACCGTTTGCGCGCCTATTGCTCAGACGGTATAATAAAATAGCGCATAAGTTGCGCACCAGGGATTGAGAGGTCCCTATCTATGAACCCGTTGTTAGATCCGAATGTAGCCTATGTAATCCTCGTTGTGGGGTTTGTGCTGGCCATTTTGGCCTTGTTCGCCCCCGGCACCGGTTTGCTGGAAGTCGGCGCGCTGATCATGTTGATCTTGGCCGGTTTCAGCGTTGTAAGCCTGCCCACCAACCTGTGGGCGCTGGTGCTGTTGGTGTTCGGCATCATTCCCCTGCTGTTAGCCCTGCGTAAGACCGGGCGCTGGTATTGGCTGGCCGGTTCCCTTGTCATCCTGGTGGTCGGTACGGTATTCCTGTTCAAGACAGATACCGGCGCCCCCGCCATCAACTGGGTCTTGGCCGGTGTTATGTCAGTTGTGGCCATCGGGATCATCTGGCTTATTGCCCGAAAAGGTCTCGAAGCGATCCGCCAGCCCGTGTATAGTGCTGACTCATTGGTGGGGCAAGTGGGAGAAGCTCACACCAAGGTATTCCATGAAGGCTCGGTATATGTCGGCGGAGAAGAATGGTCCGCCCGCAGCGATACGCCCATCCCCTCAGGTGACCGTGTGCTTGTCACCGGTCGTCAGGGTTTGGTCATCGTCGTTGAGCCGTTGAAAGTAGCTCAACCCAAGAAAAAGTAAGCCCATATCGGTTCTTTTTCAACTTTAGTAAAGGAGTTGTAAATGCCAACTGTTAGCTTTCTTTCGGTTCTCGCAGCCCCTGGTACAACCAGTATCTTCTCGGTGACCAACTGCCTTATCGGCGTCATCATCCTTTTGGTACTGGTTTTCCTGGCTTCCGCGATCAAGATCGTCCCCGAATACCGCCGCCTGGTGGTCTTCCGCCTCGGCCGCTGCATCGGTTCACGCGGCCCTGGTTTGGTACTGCTCATCCCCGCCGTTGATAATGCCAAGAGCGTTGACCTGCGCGAGCAGGTGCGTGAGATCCCTGCCCAAACCAGCATTACCAAAGATAATGCCCCTATCTCCATCGACTTCCTGTGGTACTACAAGGTATTCGATCCCGTGCAATCTGTGCTGCAAGTTCAGAACTTTGAACTGGCTGCCCAAGGTATTGCCACCACCACCCTGCGCTCCGTCATCGGCGGTATCCTCCTGGATGGTGTCCTCTCCGAACGCGAGCAGATCAATAACTCGCTCCGCGCCCGCCTGGATGAAGTAACCGAACGCTGGGGTGTGAAAGTGACCAACGTTGAGATCCGCGAGATCATCCCGCCGCGCGATGTTCAGGATGCCATGAACCGCCAGCTTTCGGCCGAACGTAACCGCCGCGCCGTGGTCACCGAATCAACCGGTACCCGCGAAGCTGCCATTAACGTAGCTGAAGGTGAAAAGCAGTCCGCCATCCTTAAGGCTGAAGGCGCCAAGGCGTCTGCCATCCTCAAGGCTGAAGGTGAACGCCAGGCTCAGGCCCTAAGCGCTGAAGGCTATGCCACGGCTCTGGAAAAGATCTATGCCTCGGCAAAGACCATTGACCAGAAGACCATGACCCTGCAGTACTTTGAGACCCTCAAGAACATGGGCGCCAATCCTTCTACCAAGTACATCTTCCCCATGGAGTTCACCAGCATGATCAGTGACTTCCTCAAGGAGAGGGGTTCCAAGTAAGTTATGTTTGCAATCCTGTCTGCCAACCTGCGGGACCTGAACGGCCTGCGCAAGCTGGAACAGGAGTGTTTTGGCGACGATGCCTGGCCGCTGATAGACTTGATTACCGTCTTGATGCTGCCGGGCATCGTCCGGCTTAAGGCCGAGGTGGATGGGGTTTTTGCCGGTTTTGTAGCCGGAGACCCCAACACCGGCGAGAAGGTCGGCTGGATCACCACCATTGGGGTGGCGCCTGAGTTCCGGCGCATGGGCATTGCCTCAGCCCTGCTGGAAACCTGCGAAGAGCGCATGGGCATGGCACGTGTGCGCCTGAGTGTGCGCAAGAATAACCTGCCGGCCCTGGCCATGTACCGCAGCTTTGGCTACATCCAGCATGAGGTTTGGCCCAAGTATTACCAGGATGGGGAAGATGCCCTGGTGCTAGAGCGCCAGTACCTGCCGCGGTAACCGCTGTATCGTCACCCTGAACTCACCTTTTTTGTCATTCCGAACTTTGGTATGGTTCAGGACCCACTTTGATAAATAACCCACCCACCTCCAATAAACTTAACCGTCATTACCTTTTGGATGCCGAAATAAATTCGGCATGACAAAGAAAAGTGTCATTTTACCGTTACTGGTTATTATCACCCGAGTCTACCCTTTTATGTCATCCTGAACTTGGTTCAGGATCCAGACACTCATTTCTCCTACATCACCCTGAAAGGGAGACTTTAATCAATATTGGGATCCCGAAATGCACCCAAGGACGGTGTACAAACAACCGGTACAAAAAATCGCCAAATTCAGCACGATAAAAACGATCAATGAACATTACAACCAGTTTTCGTAGGGTGCGTTCGCTACCTCCCCTACCACCGGCCTCGGTTGTTATCTTCAACAAGAAACCGTGTAATCCATAAAATCCGTGTGATCTGTGTGTATATTTCAATCAATTCTCTACGCCCGCCCTCCGATTAGCTTACGCTTGGTTAACAACCTGCTCCATATAGTTGCTTTTTTTGGCGAGGCGGTCTATTATATATGTATAGGAGCAGCCTGCTATGCGAGTAATTCCTACATATCTACCATATGGTGTTTGAGGCACGCGTTATTACGCGTGCCTTTTTGTTACTAAATCCTGCCCAAAGGAGATCCCGCTTATGGATTCCGGAATGATCGGTAAACTCGAAAAGGCCAAACGCTATGCGGAAGACCGGGGTAAACGCGTCCACTTCCAAACTTTCAGTGTCACCATGGATGGTGAGAATAACGCCCATACGGTCTCTTATACAGACAGCATACTTACCTGCGACTGTGATTTCTTTCAAAACCGCGGCCGCTGCGGCCACACCATGGCCCTCGAACTGATCCTGGGAGATATGATCGCCGCTAAGGGTGAGTGATCCGAGGAACTCACACAGTAAAAGCGGCGGCCATATAGTCCGCCGCTTTCTTTTTATGCCAAGCCGCTAAGGGCGGATGATGCTGCCGGGCAGGAGGACGGCGTTCTTGGGGATGACCACAATGCCGTCGCGCACAACCCACTTCTCACTGTCGATATCGGTGCCGCGCGGGAATGGCCGGATAATGGTGCCCCGCCCGATGTGGGCGTTCTTGTCGATAATGGCGCCTTCGATGTCGGCGCCGTCGCCTATGCCCATGCACACCCCATATTCGCTGGTCTCATCCCGGCAGGCCGTCTCATAGTAATCCCCCCCCATCATAATGGTATCGATCATGCGCACCCCACTGCGGATCTGGCTGCGCAAGCCCACCACCGAGTGGCGGATATCGGCGTTCTGGATGGTGCAGCCTTCGGCCAGGAGGACGTTTTCCAGGTGGCTGTCTTCGATGGTGGAGCCGGGCAGGAAGCGCGGGTGGGTGTAGATGGGGTTATCGGGGTCCACAAAGTTGAAGGGCGAGTTGGGGGTGGTGAGGAGCAGGTTGGTATCGTAGAACGAGCGGATCGTCCCGATATCTTCCCAATACCCGTTGAAATCATACCCAACCACTTTATGTGTACCCAGGGCGGCCGGAATGACGTGCCCGCCGAAATCATCGAACGAGGTGCCTTTGAGCATTTCATCCAGCACCTCTTTTTTGAAGAGGTAGATGCCCATCGAGCCCAGGTAGGGTTTTTCGGGGTCGCTGCGGCTGACCATTTTCTTCAGCACCTGCGGGTCCTTGGGCTTTTCGGCAAAATCGGTAATGCGGAAATCTTTGCCGCGCTTGAGGATGCCGAAGCGGTTGGTATCGTTCTTGCTCACCGGCTGGACGGCTACCACAATATCAGCCTTGGTCTCTTCCATAAAGGCGCCCATGGCCTCAAAATCCATGCGGTACAGGTGGTCGCCCGCCAGCACCAGCACATAGGGTGTGCGGGCTGAGGTGATCTCACCGAGCTGCTTGCGCACGGC
>DATMYN010000370.1:0-5778 GCA_035560875.1 Longilinea sp.
CGGGCAAGGTTACAAGCCAGGTTGGGTAATCCAACACCCACAAAAACCCGGTCTTCATCCCGTAGAAGCCGGGCGGCATTGACACACATGAGCTCAGAGGACGTATACGTAATTTCTGTCATGGTCGATCATCTCGTTTCAATAACATATACCTAGCCAACAAGAACAATTCCAGCATTGGAATTAGTAATTTCCATAAGAAACCGGGGCTGCCAATCGCGGGGCTACCTGAAGACGTTTATGGGTCTCTTCACCCAATTTTTGCCAGTATTCCTGGCGGTCCTTCACCCCATAAACCCATTCATCCAGCCAGTTTTTAACTGTCTCAGGGTTTTCGCTGATCGAATCCCAATTGACATAAAAGGCATTATCGCGGTCGTAGTAGCCTTGGGTGTAGGATGGGTGGGCAGAGTGCGGTTCAAGACAGACTGCATCGACGATAAACTCGGGGATCAAAGTGCGATTGGGATCGGAGCGGATGACATCTTCATCAACGATCTCTTCGGCAGTAACGATCACATGCTCAGCGGCAAAGGCGGCTTCCTTCTGTTCACCGATGATGCCCCAGATATGAGAATTGCCTTTGGCGTCGCAACGCTGGACATGCACAATGGCCACATCCGGTTTTAGCGGAGGTACAACAATGACTTCCTTACCGCTGTATGGATCGACAACCCTTTTAATATTAGGGTTGTTTCGTTCCAGGTCAGTTGCCGCGGTCTGGTTCATGGGGATAAAGGGCAGCCCGGTAGCGCCCGCCTGAAGACGGGAGATCATGCCGAAATGGGAATATTCTTCCCATTCTAATCGTCCGGCTTCCAACTCAGCCCGTACGATTCGCAAGGAACCAACACCGGGGTTACCGATATAACTAAAAATTACTTTTTTAGCACAGCCGGCTGCGACCATTTGGTCATAGATAAGATCTGGGGTGGCGCGCGCCAGAACCAGGTCCTTACGGCCCTGGCGGATGATCTCATGCCCGGCAGCAAAAGGGATCAGGTGAGTAAATCCGGCAGCATAGATCTGACTGCCGTCTTTGACATATTGTTGTACAGCTTCTTTTAGAGAGCAAAGTTTTGTCATAATTCAATCTATTTTGTTATCCGCCGGCCTTTTGCGACCGGCGGATAAATATTGAAAGGATCAAGACCGCACTACATGCGTACGGATCTGTTCGTGCATGTAAAGCTGCAGGTAATGTAAACCGCCGGCATTCTTTCCGCTTGAGCCGGAACCCTTCCACCCACCGAAGGGTTGGAAGCCGGGCCATGCGCCGGTTGTGGCGCCTTGAGGACGGTTCGAATAGGTCACGCCCGCTTCGATCTTATCGAAGAACCAGGTAACTTCTTCTTCGGTCCCATAGAAGCCAGCTGTGAGCCCGTACATGACATTATTGGCAATTTCCATTGCCTCGTCCAGATTCTTTACCTTACCCACCGTTGTTATGGGAACAAACATCTCTTGCTGCCATAACTTGTGGGAATAAGGAGCCTCGGCAATAGTAGGAGCACAGAAATAACCTTTGGCATATTCGCCGTCGGTCAAGATCTTGCCACCGGTCAATACCTTGCCGCCTTCGATCAATTCAGCGGAAAATTGCTGGTAATCTTTATATGAACCCTTATTGACGACCGGTCCCATATTGACCGTGCGTGACGTAGGATCACCAACAACCAGTTTGTTGGTTAACTCCACCAATCGGGCAACCAATTCATCATAGACCGGTTCTTCGATTAAAACCCGGGAGCAAGCTGAGCATTTCTGCCCTTGCAGCCCAAAGGATGAACGGATGATACCGGTGGCAGCATCTTCAAGATTGGCATGGCGTGAAACAATCGCGGGATTCTTTCCGCCTAATTCCAAAATGGTGGGACGAACCCATTTACCACCCGCAAAGTCACGGAAGATCTTCATCCCCACATCAAATGAACCCGTGAAGGTGATACCGGCTACATCGGGGTTATCGATCAGAGCCTGACCGAGGGTAGAACCCGGACCGGTTACGAAATTGAACACACCATCGGAAACGCCGGCTTCCCAGAGACATTCGGAGATCAAACGGGCTGTCCAGGGAGTATCTGTGGCAGGTTTGATCACCACGGTGTTGCCGGTCACAAGAGCAGAACCGGTTGGCCCACCCGTGAGCGCCGCCGGGAAATTGAAGGGGCTGATTACCACCCAAACACCATAAGGCCGGAGGACAGAAGTATTGGTGCTGGTAAAGCCAGCCAATGGATCGCGCCCCATTTCAGCGATGAAACCTTCGTTGGCTTCCATTCGGCTGCATGCATACCTAAACAGGTCGGCTGTCTCGGCAACATCGCCAAGACCTTCCATGCGGTTCTTGCCGACTTCCAGGCTAACCACGGCTCCCATTTCAAAAATACGGCGATCCATGATCTCGGCAGCTTTTCGGATCAAGCGGACGCGTTCTTGCCAGGGAGTATGGCTCCAAGCCGGAAAGGCTTTTTTCGCGGCAGCAATGGCATCACTGGCATCCTGGGCACTGCCTTTTTGGAATAGTCCCAAGATCACATCAGTGTTGGCAGGGTTTCGATCTTCCACCTTATCCGTGGTGAAACGTTCTTTGCCATCGATGATCATGCCGTGATCTTTGCCCAACTTGTTGGCTTTTAGGTCGGCTAATGCATTTTCAAAACCCGTATGCAACTCCTCGGGGGGGTTGAACATGGTTGCATATGTAAGTTTGAAATCGGTATTTCCTGCCATATACTATTATCCTCCTAATGACTGTATGGGAACAAGATACCCGTGTGGGGTTTACTCAAGTAGTATAACCCAGTCAATAACCAACGTCAAAGTACTGAGTTTCCTGTTTCACCGGATTTTTTTCACATTCTTACATGTTCAATTGTCCAATCTTCCTTTAACAGCTCAGCGCCCTCTTCATTGAGGGCGCTGCATAGCCGGGTCCCCTGGGATTGTGAGGCTATAGAATGTCGATGAAGTGGTCTACAACTAATGGATCAAATTGAGTACCACTACATACCTTTAACTCTTTAATGGCTTCGACAACGGAATGAGGATAATTATAGGGTCGTCCGGTAACCATGGAATCAAAGCTGTCCACAACGCTTAGGATCCGTGAACCAAGCGGTATCCAGGATCCGGATAAACCTTGGGGATATCCGCCACCATCGAAGCGTTCATGATGGTAACGGATCAAATGAGCTACCGAATACAACCTGGCTGCAAAAGTGACCAGTTGAGCACCAATAACGGGATGGCGCTTCATGCTCACCCATTCTGCTTCATTGAGTGTTTCGGGCTTGCGTAGAACCGAAATTGGAATAGCGATCTTACCAATATCATGAAAAAGTGCAGCTAGACCGATAGCTTGAACGATCTGGCGATCGCAGCCCATAGCTACGGCTAATTTTTGACATAATGGGACCAGCGTTCTACCATGACCAGCCGACTCGGGGTTATCGCCCATAGCGTAGTTTGCTAAATGGTTGATGATATCCAGTTGAGCAACCGGTTCATCGGGGAACAGCAAGTTTTGAAGGATAAAAGCCGCCTGACCTGCCAACAACCCACCCTGGCGCACTTTGCCATCATGGAAAGGCTCGCGATTGTTTTGGACTAAATCCCCTAATACCATGATCCCTATTGGGTTGTTATTCACACGCATCGGAGCCAGGATCAACGCCTGGGATTGGTAAAATTTCAAAGCCCTTCCTTCGGTAAGGCCTAGGGAGGTTTGATCGGCGGTGATCACTAGAGGTGTGTGCTGGGTAAATACCTTTTGATATAAAGCTGTCAGATGGTCTGATTGCAGGTGTAAACCCTGTGGTTCTGGACCAAAAAAGACAACCTTACCAAAGAAGTTACCGTCATTATCTCGCATTAAGATCTGGCAAAAAGATGCAGGTAATAATACCAATACCGATTCAGCTATTTCCATCATAGCTGTACGTAGACGGTTGGCATGATACGCTCCTTGCGGGAATTCCACCCAATTGATGATCTGGATAGGTTCCACGCTTGAAAGCAGCGCATCTAATTCAAAACTTAATCCTTGAAGTTCAATTGCCATACGTGATGTAGTTTCCTTTGATGAATGGTTTTATTGAAGAGAGCTGTGACTAACCAATACGTGGTGCTTTATTTCGATTGGAATGCCTTTATGGAGCCATTGAGAAGCCAGATCAGCCAGGCTGGTCGCTCGAATAGTGAGCAACCGGCATTTTTCTTCGCTATTCAAATCGAAGTGTTCACCTTGAAATCCATTGACAAGGGCTGTCGCCGGATCAGATAGTAGTAGTTGGCAAAAAGACCGGCTTATGGCGGCTGCGCAGAACAATCTATTGATCGATCTGCTTTGTTCTGTTTTGAACGGCGAGATTGCTGGGGTTGTGAAATTTGGTTCGAAGTTCATAATTCCAAAACTCCTTTCTGGCTCGCTTTTTTCGGCAAACTCCACAAGAGCCAAAATGCGCCTAAAGCTAACAGAATATCTCCAATAGAGAACGCGATCCGGCTGGTAGATGATATCGGTAGAATAAACCGATCCGATAGAAGGGCCAGATTGGTGAGTTCCGGGGATAAGATCATATCTTTTGAAAATCCGTAACGAGTCCCGATTTCCCAGGAACCAATCGGTACCTGAGGTTCTAGATGGGTTAAGGTTTCGGGGGAGATTGGCATCCAACCGCCATTTGCGACGATGACGAGTAGATTCATTGCCAAACCCAAACCCAACAGCCACATCACCCGTACCCGGCGGTTAAGCCAAACAAAAACCACCAACAGAACCTGGCTACCGACGATCAGATATGGAACCCAGGCGTCTTGGATTACGATGGATGTTGGCCTAAAGCCTACCGCCAGGTATTGAAAGACGAACGAAAAAATAACTAACCACCATCCCCTCAAGTGAATCGCTTGGAATGATTGATTAGTGATTTTTGCTCTGATCAAACCGGCAATAAGCCCTAATCCAACCGCAACCATTAAGATCATGAATAATGAAACCGTTAAGGGTTATCCTCCGGTTCCACCGGTGGCGGTAGGAGCACCGGCTGCAAAGACAAAGAGCGCCAGTGTTAGAACAAGCAGAAGAAGCTGTACTTTACGAGGATCGGAGAAGAAAGTAATAATATGTTTCATGTTCTGGTTCCTTTTGAATCAAACTGATGTCTTTTCAGTATGAAAGTAGGGAGGCTTCAGAACAGGCTTCAATAAGGTGAAAAAAACAACCCGAATCTTAAAAAATCCATCAAGATTGGATTGTTTCTACCAATAAATATCCGAAAGCCCATAAAAGGGCTATCAGAATATGAACCAATAGGATAACCAATTACTTTAGCTAGACTATTTGGTTAATTTTCGAAATAAATCCTGGGTGAGGGAGGAAGGATCAATATGCATTTCTTCCATTAATGCCTGGCGGCAGATCTCGTATTGACGGATGACACCGGTCCGGTTCCCCATTAATGAATATATCGTCATCCCTAATCGATGTGCTTCTTCCATGCAGGGTTCATAGTTCAATGCCTGTTGTACCACCCCTAAGGCATGCGGGTAATCTTCGATCTCTATATAGAGTTCACCCATTTTCAACATCGCAGATATAAACTGCACCTGCATCTTTTGACGTTCCAAAATTATCCAGGTTTCTTCTCCTTCTGGTAAGAACGGGCCTTGATATAACTTAAGGGCTTGTTTGTAATGCTTGATTTTTAATTGAGCCCCATCTGCCTGTTCAGCATGATAGATCTCTCCGATAAACTGTTCTACATCGTATTCATA
>DATMYN010000371.1:0-3151 GCA_035560875.1 Longilinea sp.
AGGTAGGAGGGGGTATCCCCCTCTAAGGCGAGGTGGCCGCAGGTCGGAGATGGTAAACCTACCCTCATTCCCTCTTTCGCGTATATACTAGGAAAGTTGATCGCGACGATCACCACTACCTCACCCTTAAAGGCTCTCCCATGGATGACTTTATCTTCGGAACCCTCTCCACCGATTCACTGCGCCAGGGACGTGTGCGTGAACTGCACAGCGGGGTAACCCATGCATTCCAACGCGACCCCTTGGATCCGAAACCCGACCAGCCGCTGACCCTGCATCTCACCGCCGGGCCGGATTACCACACCACCAAAGCCTGGGTGTATTGGACCACCGATGGGACCGATCCGCTGGGTTCAGGCGGTATAGCTGGAAATGGCCTTGCAACCGAGATGACCCCCTCCGGTGCCGAGTGGGATCTGCCTTTATGGGGATATATCCAACATTTCACGGCCGAACTGCCCCCCTTGCGGGCAGGTACACGCCTGCGCTACCGCTGCGCCGCCGAAACGGTCTGCCGGGGCGAGGTCTTCGCCGATAAAGGCACCTATTACGGCCTGTATATCGATCATGATCCCCTGCCGGAGTGGGCCAGCCAGGCCGTCGTTTATCACATCCTCTTGGACCGCTTCAACCCAGGCTCCGGCCGGAGTTGGCAAACACCCACTGAGATGAGCGGCTTTTTTGGCGGTACCCTGCAAGGGGTGACCGAAAAACTGGATTATCTGGCCGATCTTGGGTTCAACGCCATCTGGCTCAGCCCGATCTTCCCCAGCCCAAGCCATCACGGCTATGATGCCACCGACCTGTACACCATCGAACCGCGCTACGGCACCCTGCAGGACTTCCAGAATCTGGTTGCCCAAGCCCATCAGCGCGGCATCCGCATCATCCTGGATTATGTCCCCAACCACTGGTCAAGCGGACATGCCACTTTCCAACAAGCCCTCGCCAATCCCTCCAGCCCCTACCGGGATTGGTATTTCTTTGAAGGCAGCAGCCAAAAGTACGACTGCTTCTTTGGGGTAGCCGGTTTGCCTAAACTGAACCTGCGCCACCCCGACGCCCGTCAATATATGCTCGATTCGGCCTGCTTTTGGCTCAAACAAGGGGCGGATGGCTTCCGTCTGGATTACACCGTCGGACCTACCCCCGACTTTTGGGCCGATTTCCGCTGGGCTACCCGTCAGGTAAAAGCGGATTGCTGGACCTTTGGCGAGGTGGTCGAATCGGCCATGAGCCTGCCGCCCTTCACCGGTCTGCTGGATGGCTGCCTGGATTTCATGCTGGTCGAAGCCCTGCGCGAGGCCTTCGCCTTCAACCGCTGGGATGCCTGCCGCCTGGGGTCTTTCCTCTCGCGCCACCAACAGTACCAACCCGCCGGGCTGATGCGCCCCAGTTTTTTGGATAACCACGACATGAACCGCTTCTTGTGGACGGCCGGTGATGATCTCAAACGTCTCCGCCTGGCAGCCCTGGTGCAGTTCACCTTACCGCAGCCGCCGATCGTTTATTACGGCACCGAGACAGGCTTATCCCAAAAAGCGGACTGTATGCATGCTGGGCGGGTCATCCCCGAAGAATCGCGCCAGCCCCTGCGCTGGGATAAAGCGAACCCCGCCCTGCAGGTGTACTACCACAAGCTGATCGGCCTGCGCCATGAGCATACCTGCCTGCAGACCGGTACCTGGAAACAGGTATGGGCGGACCCGAAAGCCCTGGTGTATTCCATGACCGGACCTAAAGAAACCCTGTATGTGGCGGTGAACCTCAGCTCGGATGATGTAAAGATCACCCTGCCGCAAACCTGTAAGTTGCTGCTGCACAGCGAGAGTGATACCAGCCTATCGGGCACTGCCCTCACCCTCCCGCCTCTGGGCGGGGTGGTGGTGGGGTAATTAATTCATCCAACAGGAACAAAAAAACACCTAATGGATACACAATCCCAACTGGCTGATCGTGAAAATGAGCACCTGATCGTGGTGAGTGGCGGATCCTCCAACCTGGTCATCGGAGTGCCGCATCACGCTCCCTTAGGGGTTTCGTATCTACCCTCCCTCGACCAACGCGATTCGGATGAAAACGCCGGATACATTGGATACCAAATTGCCCAAACCTTGCACTGCGCCTGCGTGATCGCTTGCAATGCCCGTTTCGACCCCAATAAATCCGAAACCACACCATATTACAAAGCCATTGCTGCCATGCAGCCCAGGATATTGGTGGAAATCCACGGGCACAGCGGGGATAAGACCCCCTTTGATATCGAGATCTCGTGCGGGAATTTATCCAATAACTCTTTATCGAGGAAATTAGCAGGGTATCTGCGTGCAGGGTTGCGCGCCAACCCAATATTCAAGGAATACAAGTTATCCGGTGATTTTGACCTGATCTACTATCGAGCCTCAAAGACGATAACCATCAATACCGAGCAATGGATCGCATTCCATGTCGAACTTCCCAAAAAGATCCGTGGCTCACAAGAAATCTACGAACCCTTTAGCGTCATCCTGGCAAACGCCATCCGGCAGGTGGTTGCAGATTTGGAAGAATAGGGCTTTAAACATTTGTATGCAAGAATACCCGAAAATCGTTAGGGTAAAAAATCTCCACGTTTTACTCTTGTAAAAGAGCAACCACATTAATAACTCGCCCCCTCCTGCCTCCCCCAGATGAGGGTGAAGAGTACGGATAAATCAAAACTTCACACCCTCATCTGGGGGAGATGTCCGTAGGACAGAGGGGGCAAGATTGTTACATCAAAAATAAAAAAATCTCCAACAGGTCTATAGCCTAATGGAGATTGATAATAGAAAGAAAATCCAATCTTACTTCCTCGGCCTTATCGCCCCCGTGCTCACATACCAATCATAGGCATCCTGCAGTGCTTCTTCCAGGCTGCGCGGCTGCGGCAGCCGCAGTTCCACCTGTGCCTTACGCGTATCGCAGTAAAAGTAGTACCCGGCCATATGGAATTGGGATGGACTGATCGGTAAATGAATAAATGGCTTCAGCAATGAGACCACCCCGGCGGATGCCCGCAGTAAACCGGAAGGCAGCAGCGTGGTCGGCGCCGGTACCCCCGCAATTTGGGCGATCTTTTGGATAAGAGCTTGAAAGGTCAGGTTGAAAGCCCCCAAAATATAACGCTGCC
>DATMYN010000372.1:0-2389 GCA_035560875.1 Longilinea sp.
ACCCAAACCCGGTTATCGGTTAGAACTCCATCAAAATCCATAACCACAAGGCTAACGGGATTGGGCATTTTTCTGCGGCGGGTCGCCGGATCGACCATTTCCAATCCGGCATTATGGATCAACCATTCCGCTTTACCAAAATCCATTTTGGAATCGATATCGACCGCATATCGTGCATCGATATCCAATCCCAGGATAACATCACCGCTCATCGATCTCTTTTCCAAAATCACACTTGGGCGGATGGCGTCGATATGACCGGTTTGCCAGAAAACCGGCGGCAGCTTTTGCCTGGGAGAGTTATAGGGTTCAGAAACACCCGGAACGGTTAGCAGCGGCGTCATTGTGTGATCCCCGGGATCCACCCGCCACATTTTATGAGGGTTTTGCCCAGCAGGGACAATTCCACGTACTGAATCAGCGTTGGGATGGTCTATCAGCAGATCCACCGCTTGATCGACCATATGCATCGGCCGTAAGGGAGAGGTTGGTCTGAGTTGGATAACCACATCAGGTTTGTAGTCCTCATTTTCAGACAGCCACTTTAAAGCATGTTCAAAAACCGGAAAGTCAAGGGTCTCATCCCGTGCCAATTCCTCAGGCCGTAAAAATGGAACCTCGCAGCCCCACTGCCGGGCTACCTGCGCAATATCCTCATCATCGGTAGATACTATAACTCGAGTGACACGCTCAGACTGTGTGGCTGCAGCGATCGAATACGCGATAAGGGGATATCCGGCTAATAGGCAGATGTTCTTATGCGGAACGCCCTTCGATCCACCTCGGGCAGGGATAACAGCCAAAACCTCGGGTTTCTTTACCATGCTGTCCACCCGCCATCAACCACCAGGTTCGCGCCGGTCATATAGGAGGAAGCATCAGAGGCCAAATACAGTAAAGCGCCATTCATTTCATCATGGTCTGCCATCCGTCCCAAAACGGTCCTGGATGAATAATTCTTTACAAAAGTATCGTTATGGTCGTTATAGACACCGCCTGGCGTTAGTGCATTCGCCCGAATGTTTTTGCCGGCGTAATAGGTGGCCAAATAATGGGTAAGCCCCAACACCCCGGCTTTTGTTACCGAATAAAAAACGGGCTTGTATTGCCGTGTGTGTCCCTCACGTTGGTAAATACGTTGGTCAGGGCCGACCAATCCATACGTTGAACAGATATTGATGATCACACCGTGGTCTTGCTCTAACATCGGTCTCACTGCGGCTTGAGCGCATAAAAAGAGACCGGTCAGGTTGACATCTAAAGCTTGTTTCCAGGCATTCAGGGGGTAATCTTCAAAGGCACTCGAATGACGGCCTTCACCGCTATTATCGAATTTGGGATCCAAAGCAGCGGAGCAAACCAGCACATCCAAGCGGCTGTAGGCTTCTAAAGAAGCTTCTACCATTTTGATCACCGAATCCGGCTCGGTCACATCGACCCCAACTCCAACTGCCTGATATCCTTCATGGACCAATTCATCCGCAAATGCCTCGGCCAATTCTTCGTTAATATCAGCCACAACAACATTCGCTCCGGCTTGGCCTAATGTCCGGCAAAATTCTTTGCCCAGTAGCCCGATCCCGCCGGTTACCAAAGCGGTCTGGCCGTCTAAACGAAATTTTTCAAAGATATTAACCATGATGTAAGATCTCCTCGACCAGCTCTTGTACACGCAAACCATCCTCCAGTGTACAACCAGATGGCTCTTCTCCGCGTGAAACGGCTAAAAAGTGTTTCATTTCATTGATAAAAAGAGTATTTCTCTCAAAATCATTTTCCGGCAAATAAGTTTCCCATGCATCAATCTCTTGCCGATAAATTCGTGCTGCACCGGTCTCATTCTTCCATTCAATCATGCCATTGGTGCCAAAAACTTCCAAGCGGTGCGTGCCAGGTTTCCTGTAATAATCAAGGTGAAGGGTTCCTTCTACATTCTCATCGAATTTGAGTTGAACATCGGCATGGTCATCAACATCCAGCTCAAGGTCGCTAAGTTTACCCACAAATGCATTCCGGATCGATGCTTCTCCAAAGATCCAGCGCAAATAATCCAAAGGATGGCAAAGTGTCCGAACCACTCCCCCGCCCAGGTCTTTGCGGGCTGCATAGCTTTGGCGATAATCTTCCCAGGGGTGCCAATCGGGTAAATAATCACCCCATTCAGCTCGAAAAGAGATCACTCGGCCAATTTCACCTGAGGTTACCCATTTTTTTACTTGACCCAAACTGGGATGGAACCGGTATTGAAAACCAACTAATAAACTCCCTCCGCCTTGTTGAAGGGCGTTTTTTAGGTCCGCTATCCCATCTAGGCTGTCAGAGACCGGTTTTTCCATGAGGATATGGCAGCCCGCCTCGGCGGCCGGGATGGCCGTGTCGAGGTGCAGCG
>DATMYN010000373.1:0-5050 GCA_035560875.1 Longilinea sp.
TAAAGAAGGAATATGAAATGAGTATACTAAGTTGGGTAATTTTTGGAGCATTAGCTGGCTGGATCGCTAGCATTATCACTGGTCGCAATTCCCGAATGGGATGCTTTGCCAATATCATCATTGGTATCATCGGTGCCGCCATTGGTGGTTTCCTGATGAACTTCTTCTCTGCAGACGGATTTAGTATGGATTGGGATCTGACCAGTTTCTTAGTTGCCGTTGGCGGCGCCATCCTCTTACTAGTTATCACCGGTTGGTTCAATAAACGGCGACTCAAAGTAAAGTAAACCTCTTTTCTACATGCAGCCTTCAACAACCTCACAACCTTCAACCAGCCACTTAAGCCTGTTATTGCAATTATCGCAGGCTTTTAACTCTACCTTAGACCTGGATACGCTGCTCAACCTGGTGATGGACGAGGTTATTACGGCTGTACATGCAGAAAGGGGATTTGTGATGCTACTGCGTGAAAATAAGGAGATGGATTTTCGCGTAGCACGCGGCATCGATCAAACCTCCGTTGAAGACCCTCAGTTCCAGGTTTCGCGCAGTGTGATCGCGCGGGTAGCGCAGGAAGGTATCCCCCTACTTACCAGTGACGCCCAATCTGATCAACGTTTCTCCAGTAATGAGAGCATATTGATCATGGGTTTACGCGCTATCCTGTGTGTCCCCCTGAAATTGAAGGAAAAACTATTGGGTGTGATCTATGTTGACAACCGTGTCCAAGCCGGTGCATTCAAACCGGAAGACCGCGAATTGCTCATTGCCATTGCAAACAGCGCAGCCATTGCCATTGAAAATACTCGTCTTTATCGGCTAGCCATCGAACAAGCCCGCCTTGAACGCGAAATGCAAATGGCACACAAAGTTCAGGCTAGCCTTTTACCGGCTAAATTACCCCAAATACCCGGTTGGCAGTTTGCAGCCCGCTGGCAGCCTGCCCGAGAAGTAGGTGGTGATTATTACGACTTTATCACCTTGGATAATAACCATCTGGCATTCCTGGTAGCCGACGTGACCGATAAAGGCATGCCCGCCGCGCTTTTTATGGCTTCCACTCGCAGCATGGTACGAGCCAGTTCGGGGATTAATACCAATCCATCCGAGGTAATTGATCGGGTCAACCAACTCTTGACCAGTGAATCGGATGATGGATTGTATGTCTCGATGCTCTATGCCGTACTTAATACCGGCCATGGTACGTTACAATATTCCATCGCTGGGCATAATCCCCCCATCCATTATTGCGCTGACAAACACAAGATCACCGAGTTGGATCACGGCGGGTTATGGCTGGGTGTCGAAAATGGATCATCGTATCCCCTCCATACCGTACATTTCGAACCGGGTGATTTTTTGGTTATGATCACAGACGGCGTTACGGATGCGGTAAATAACCAAAAGGAAGATTTCGGTACAGAGCGCCTGTATCAGTCCATCCAAACCGATAACAACTGCACAGCTGATGAAATTGCCGGAGGGTTGTTGGATAAGATAATTGCCCATATCGGCGAAGAACCAGTCAGCGACGATATCACCATACTTGTTGTTAAACGAGAATAGACCATAATTATCATTAAGAGAGATGTATGATCGCTTCCATGGAAATTGGGACGCTATTCAATAACCGTTACCTTTTGGTAGATGAGTTGGGGAAAGGCGCTATGGGCGCCATTTTCCACGCGCATGATACGGTATTAGACCGCGATGTAGCCATCAAGATCGTAAGCCAGGGTTCTCTCGGTACCGAAGGGCGTGTCCGTTTGCTGCGCGAAGCCCAGTCGGCAGCCAAACTTAACCATCCGAATATTGTTTCCATTTTCGATGCCGGGGAGGTTGGCGATCAACCGTATATCGTTATGGAGTTGATCGCAGGGAAGTCCCTTTTTGAAGATAAACCTCAAGGACAGGTCGAGATCCTTGATTTTGCCAAACAGATCTGCTCTGCTTTATCCCACGCACATAAACACGACATCATCCACCGTGACCTCAAACCGGAAAATGTGCTGCGCACACCTTCCGGTTTGATCAAACTGACCGATTTTGGGTTAGCCCGATCGGTATCGTCACGGATGTCGGTTGAAGGTTCCATTGTAGGCACCGTTTTTTACATAGCCCCAGAATCGGTACAAGGGAAACCGGTGGATGGGCGCGCCGACCTCTATGCATTGGGCATTATGTTGTATGAGTGGAGCACTGGCGTGCTGCCATTTACCTCTGATGATCCGTTGGGGGTTATTTCCCAGCACCTGTATACTTTGCCGGTTCCTCCCCACGTCCATAACCCATCTGTGCAGCCAGGCATGGAGACATTGATCTTACGCCTGCTTAGCAAAACACCAGATGACCGGCCTGCCTCAGCTGAAGAAGTTGCGGATGCTCTGGAAGCATTAAGGGAAACACCCGGTGAATTCCAATCTACGCCGGCCTACCAGCTAGAACGGATCATGCGCGGTAAGGTTGTCGGCCGGCAGCGTGAACTGGAAGAAATGTCTTCCCTTTGGCAGCAGACTGCTGCCGGTGAAGGTCAGGTGCTTCTGGTTAGTGGTGAACCCGGTATTGGAAAAACCCGCCTGGTGCGCGAATTGATGGTGCGGGCTGCAGTGAGTGGTGGGAAGGTATTGATGGGTGAATGTTATGCGGAGGGATCGATCCCTTATGCACCATTCGGGCAAATGGTAGAGATCGCAGCCCAAGATACCGTCATTAGCAAATTAGCCTATCCAGAGTTTGCCATTTCTGGTATGGCAAAGATCGCATCAGCGTTACGCGCCGATAAACCTATCATCGCATCCGCCGCGGCCTCCGACCCTACCAGTGAACAGCAGCAGGTATTGGAAAGCATAACCGCTTGGACAAGCACCATTGCTGCCAACGCTCCTCTGCTTTTATTCATTGATGATATTCATTGGGCTGACAGCGGAACTATGGCGCTCCTGCGCCATCTGGCCCGCCGCGCCCCAAGAATGCGACTGCTGTTGGTCATGACTTATCGGGAAATTGAGCTTAACGAATCGTCACCCCTTCAAAGCATGCTGGCGGAAATGAACCGCGAACGCAGCGCAACCCGTATTAAACTCATGCGCTTCGATCTCACCGCTACCGGAGATATGCTGTCTTCGATCCTGACACCCAACGGAAAGGTTGAACCCAATCTGGTTAATGCGATCTTCGTTGAAACTGAAGGTAATCCATTCTTTATCGAAGAAGTATGCAAATCGTTGATGGAACAAGAATTGTTAGTTTATGAAGATGGGCAATGGTCGGCTCCGCATATTGAACATATCGAAATACCACAATCCATCCGCCTGACCATTCAAACTCGTTTATCTCACCTTTCGGAGGAAACGCACGATATTCTCCGGACTGCGGCTACGATCGGCCGTGAATTCTCTTTTAAACTTCTACAAAAAGCGACCGGTAAAGAAGAAGACGAACTGATCGACAGTTTAGAGCAAGCTGAAATGGCGCAGATCATCCGCGAACTCCCCCGCGGCCGTATCGGAGTTAGCTTCGCTTTTGCGCATGCGCTCATCCCAAACACGCTAAAAGAAGGTCTAGGCGGGCTGCGCCGTCAAAAATTGCACCGCCGGGTTGCCGAATCCATCAGTGAACTCTTCCCTAATGATTTTGAAAGTCTGGCATATCACTATGAGGAAGCTGGAAATGCCGATTGTGCTTTAGAGGCATATACAAAAGCGGCTGAAAGAGCCTTATCGGTTTACACCAATCGCGAGGCAGTTCGATACTATAACGAAGCCCTTGATCTGGTCCAGGATAATTCGGAAAAAGCGAATTTATTAGCCGGCCTGGGCGAAGCCCTCTTTCGGGAAAATAAATTCCAATCCGCCATTGATACCTGGGAAAAAGCGATCGTTTTGTTTAGAGAGTTGCGAAATTTCGATCGGATAGCCTATCTAATGGCTCGTTCTGCTCGATCAGCCTGGTATCTTGATCAATACCCGCAAAGTCTACAGATCTGTCAAAAAGGGATGGCATTAATCCAAGGCCAACCCGAATCTCCCGGCCAGGCTGCCTTATTACATGAAATGGCGCGCTCCTATCGATTCTTAAATCAATTTGATGAGGCACTGCCATTAGCCCGTAAAGCTTTAGATATGGCCAAACGATTAAATTTGGTCGATGTCCAAGCAGATACCCTGGCAACGATCGGTATCTTGAACAACCTTCCCGCCGATGAATTACAAAGTGCATTAGAAGAAGCGGCCCGTTTAGCCGATTCGGCCGGTCTGATGGCGATCTCCATCCGGGCTCATATCAACCTGGGCGGACATTTCAGCCGGATGGGTGATTTTATTAACAGCCGGATCCAATTTACGATCGTACGCCAGGCTGCCCAACAAACAGGCGCCATTTATAATGATTTTGATATCCTCACATCGATCATTCAGATCGATCGGCTGTTGGGTGATATGGAATCCGCTGATCGCGGTGTCATAGAGTTGAAAAAATTGAAGGACAATGTCCCAAATCCCATCGTAGGTGACTATTTGATCCGTTTTGCTGAAATAACGCGGCTCAGGACGATTGGTGAACTGGATCAGGCTGTAGCTGGATATACCGAGTTATTGGCTGAAAAGAATGCTGAAATTACGGATAAATTAGTAAGCACTACTTTGCTCGCACTGGTCGAAGTATTGTTGGAGCAAGGAAAAGCTAAAGAAGCCCTGCTACGCTTGGAAGAATATCAACGATTGATTGATATTGAAATGGTCGAACATCAATTGGATTTCCATACTCTGCGACAGCAAGCGCTGCTAGCAGTTGGTCGTATCGAAAAAGCACGCATGCAGATCGATTTGGCAATCAAACACCGTATTCCGGTTCCAAGTAAAATGGACGATATGGTGATCGAGAGAATGCGCTGCCGTCAGGCTGCAGCCGAAAAAGATTGGCCAACCGCATTTGCGGGATACAATGCATTACTCGATGTTCTGGTTAAGAGTCGACTCCGTTTAAATCAGGCGGACTTGCTATGTGAATATGCAAAACACCTCCAGGAAAAAGGTGCCCCTGAAGATATGGT
>DATMYN010000374.1:0-3482 GCA_035560875.1 Longilinea sp.
GGTACAAGTAACCTTGGATACCACCGGCCGAATGCTCTTGGGAACGGATATCTCGGCCGTCTTGGCTATATTGGAAGGTTTTGATATCGATGTGATCGGGTTGAATTGCTCAACCGGACCTGAACACATGCGTGAGCCTATCCAATATTTGGGCGAGAATTCCTCTAAACCCGTTTCCTGCATCCCCAATGCCGGGTTACCTCTCAACGTCGATGGTCAAGCAGTTTATCCCCTCACCCCGGAGGATTTCGCCCGAGACCTAACGGAATTTGTAGAAAAATATCATATCAATGTGGTGGGCGGATGCTGCGGGACGACACCCAAACATCTTGAAAAACTCGTGAATAGTCTGGGAAAACACGTCCATGCAAAACGTCCCGCTCAACCCAAGACCCAACTTTCCTCCGCCATTCAAGCCCAAGCCATGCACCAGGAACCGGCTCCTTTTTTGATCGGTGAACGTCTGAACACGCAAGGTTCTGCGAAATTTAAACAATTGATCTTAGCCGAGGAGTATGACAGCGTTTTATCCATAGCCCGACAGCAAGTCAACAACGGCGCCCATGGATTGGATATATGCGTTGCCTTAACGGAACGGCAGGACGAACCCGAAACGATCCAGAAAGTAATTAAATCACTTGCCTCCGTTGTTCGGGTCCCCTTCATCATCGATTCTACCGAACTCGATGTAATGGAAACTGCACTCAAGAACTCACCCGGACGCTGTTTGATCAATTCGACCAATTTGGAATCGGGAAGAGAAAAGGCGGATAAGGTTTTTAATTTAGCTCAAAAATATAACGCCGCGGTGATTGCCTTGACCATTGATGAAAAAGGGATGGCAAAAACGGCAGTCCGGAAGCTTGAAATCGCCAAAAAGATCTATTCGATTGCAGTCAACGATCATGGCATCCAGCCTGGTGACCTTGTTTTTGATGCGCTTACCTTCACCTTGGCTACCGGTGACCCTGAATTTGCCAACTCAGCCGTCGAGACCTTTGAGGGTATCCGCCTGATCAAAGACGCCTTACCGGGAGTTTTGACCTCTCTGGGTGTGAGCAATGTTTCTTTTGGTCTTCTCCCAACCGCCCGGGCTGTGATCAACAGCGTCATGCTTTATCATGCCGTTCAAGCCGGGTTGGATATGGCCATCGTTAACCCAGCTCAGATCACTCCTTACGCTGACATCTCCGAACAAGAACGAAATCTTGTAGAAGACCTGATTTTTAATAGACAGGCGGATGCGCTTCAAAAGATCATCAAGCATTTTTCCAAGGTAGAAGATACTGCATCCACCAACCAGATCGTCTCACCGCTAAAAGACAAAACAGCCGAAGAACGTTTGCACTGGCGCATCGTTCACCGCGTGAAAGAAAACCTGGAAAATGATATCGATGAGATCATCCAGCGCGGTGGGATTGATCGAAAATCCTTCACAGCAGTGAATATTCTAAACAATGTACTCCTGCCGGCAATGAAAGAAGTTGGGGATAAATTCGGTACGGGAGAACTGATCCTGCCTTTTGTCCTTCAATCCGCCGAGGTGATGAAAAAAGCGGTATCGCACGTGGAAACGTATCTGGATAGATCTGAAGGCGTGGTCAAAGGAACAGTAGTATTGGCTACCGTTTATGGCGATGTCCATGATATTGGCAAGAACCTGGTGAAAACCATTCTCTCAAATAACGGCTATGCTGTTGTTGACCTGGGTAAGCAGGTACCCGCCGAAACGATCATCAGCAAAGCGGTTGAAGTAAACGCCACCGCGATCGGGTTGAGCGCTTTGTTAGTGAGCACCAGCAAGCAAATGCCGTTGATCGTCAATGACCTGCAACGGCGTGGATTGAACTTTCCGGTCCTCATCGGCGGGGCAGCTATCAACCGCCGCTTTGGGCGTCGTATACTTCAAGCAGAAAATAATCAGCTATACGAATCGGGTGTGTTTTACTGTAAGGATGCCTTTGAAGGTCTGAATGTCATGGACCAACTCGTGGATCCCACAAAACGCACGGGGTTACTCGAGCAGATCAAAAAGGAATCTGAGGTTGAACTCGGGCGGCAAAAACCATCGGCTGGAACGGCTCCTTCCTCAAAAAGATCAAATATTCCCCCGGCTGCATTCATCCCACAACCCAAAACATGGGGACCGCGTTTTGTCCGTTCCATGCCGCTGGAAAGTGTTTTTTCCCACCTTGGAAAGAATGAATTGTTCAGACTTTCGTGGGGGGCAAAGAATACACATGGTGAAGCCTGGGAAAAATTACGGAATGAATTCGAGCAGCGTCTTGAACAAATGCAGCGAGAAGCCATCCGCGATCGCTGGCTTACCCCTCAGGGGATCTATGGATATTGGCCTGCCCAAGCGGATGGCAATGACCTGATCTTGTACGATCCTCAATCTTACCAATCAGGTAAACCGGTCGAATTAACCCGCTTTACATTCCCGCGCCAAAACTTTGGCGAGTACCTTTGCCTTTCAGATTACTTTTCACCGGTTGACAGTGGCATAATGGATGTGGCCGCCTTTCAGATAGCTACAGTTGGGCATCCGGCTACCGACAAGTTCGATAAACTACAAGCTGCCAATGAATACAGTGAAGCCTATTTTATTCATGGGTTGGCTGTTCAAACCGCCGAAGCAACTGCTGATTATTTGCACACTTTTATCCGCAACGAATTAGGGCTCAATCCAAGCCAGGGTAACCGGTATTCTTGGGGCTACCCTGCCATCCCCGAACTAGCGGATCATAAAAAAGTTTTTAGCCTTTTACCGGTGGAAAAAGAATTGGGAATGCAGTTGACCGAAGCATACCAATTGGTACCGGAACAATCAACGGCTGCCATTATCCTCCACCATCCCGCTGCAAAATACTTCAATGTTGTGGAAGGCCGGAGTGAAATTGTTTAGGAGTAAGTCAATATGAGCACTTTTTTGGAAGCCTTAGCCGGTAAAAAGCCCCTTCTATCTGATGGAGCAATGGGAACAATGCTGCACCAGCGCGGGATCAGCTTTGAAACATGTTTTGATGAATTAAATCTTACCAACCCAAGTGTGGTCGGCGAGATCCATCGTGCTTATATTGATGCCGGTTCAAATATCATTCAAACCAACACGTTCGGAAGCAACCCTTTCAAATTGGCCAAGCATGGTCTTGAAGCAAAATTGGAAGAAATCAACGTCGCCGGTGCCGATCTGGCTCGCCGGGTGATTAGCGGTTCGTTTAAGGAAGTTTTCATTGCTGGTGATATCGGTCCATTGGGGGTGCGTATGGCTCCCTTTGGGCGTGTCCAACCCGAACAAGCCAGGGCAGCCTTCCGTGAACAAGCTTCAGCCCTTGCCAAAGGGGGCGTCGATCTCTTCATCATCGAGACCATGACCGATCTTTTTGAAATCCGGGAAGCTATAACTGCCGTCAAAGAAGTAGCTCCGGGCTTACCCATCATTGCCTCAATGACATTTACCCGTGACGACCGAACATTAT
>DATMYN010000375.1:0-2508 GCA_035560875.1 Longilinea sp.
ATCAATTCATCCATAGTGGCAGGGGGTTCAGAAACCAGGGCGCGGTTGTAAACTAAGGCATTGATATCGGCAGCTACGGGAATACCCATCAAGGAACCGTCGAGGGTAAAGGCATCCAGAGCACCGGGGGTGTATTTAGCCAGTTCTTCTTCTGTTAAAGCACCGTCCATGGGGACGATCAATCCACCTGCCGCACTTGGACCAAGGTAATTGTTGGTCAGCAGTAGGATATCCGGGCCGCTGCCGGCGGGGATGGCCGTGGTGGCATTACCCATCATTTCAAAGAAAGCGCCTTCGGTGATGTTGACGGTATTGCCTGTTTCGGCAGCCCAGGCTTCGATAGCGGCGGTCATGGCATCCATACCGGGTTGGCTGACGCGGTCGTTGATCCAGATTTCCAAAGTGACCGGTTCAGCTGCAGGTTCAACGGCAGCTTCAGTCTCTTCCGCTACAACTTCGGTATCGGCAGCGGGTTCTTCCGTTTCTGCGGCAGGGGCACAAGCGGCTAAAGCCGAGAGCAGCAGGGTGAAAAGGACGATCAGCGCACAAATGCGCATATACTTGGTGTTCATTACTCCTCCATGCATTTGGTTACAATGTTTGTACTTATACTCTCGTGCGACGTACCAACAAGTAATTTAAGTAGTCACCTCCTTTAAACAGAACAGACGCCAACTTAAGCCGGACAAGTCGATTCGCGTTCAACGATAGCCGGTGGGATCAACACCTGATCCTTGATAGAAGTGTCATTATCAAATTTAAGCAGAAGCAGTTCGGCAGCTTCTTCACCCATTTCAGCCATGCTGCCGAATACGGCGCTGACGGGTGGAATGAGATGAGGATAGAGGGGACTATCGGCATAACCCAATACGGCCAGGTCACGCGGAATAGAAAGATTTAAGTCATGGGCAGCGCTGTACACTCCCAATACGGTGGAATCCGATAAAGCAAAGATCCCATTGGGCCGGTCATCCTGCTGCAATACAGCACGAGCGGCTTTACGCGCCTCTTCGGGGCTACCGGACACATTAATGATCGCATTGGGCGGGCAAGGCAGCCCTGCCGATTTAAGGGCACCGCAGAACCCTTGCAACAGCCGGTTGGTAATGGCGGCTTCACCGGTCTCGCCGATCATACTGATACGCTGGTAACCCTGGCGATATAAATAGTCAACGGCCAATTGGGCACAGGCTTCAATATCGGCATCGACATAAGGGATATCCCCGGTATCGGCGGTACGTCCGATCATCACAAAGGGCATCTCGGCTTGCTGGAGCAGCTCCACGCGCGGATCCTGCATGGCCACATGCATCAGGATGACGCCGTCCATCTGACGGCCGCGCACGGGTTCTTCCAGCTCACGCCAGGCATCCGGACGGTCGAGGGTAAGGTGGATCAGGAGACGGTAATCGGTTTGGGCTAACACACCCCCGATGGCATCGATCACCTTGGAAAGACCCATCTGGTAATCATAGATCTTGGCAGGGGCTACCAGGGCGATGGAGTTGGTATGACCTTGCGCCAGGGCTTTGGCAGCTTGACGGGGTTGGTAATTGAGCTTATCAACCGCCTGGCGGACGCGCTCGATGGTTTCAGGGCTGATCCGGCCGCGTCCGTTGAGGACATAAGAGACTGTCCCAATCGAAACCCCAGCTTCACGGGCAACATCATAAATTGTGGACATGGGCTCTCCTGTTGAAGTTGATTAAGCGCTTAACCAATATAACAAATAAAAATAGAAAATACAAGAGGGGAAAGGAATTTTCGAGGACGGAATTTGTTTTCCGGGTTTTTTCATCGATCACAGACTGATCACTTTTCGTCATTACATCGTTAATGCAAGGTATTGAGATTTGTTCTATAGTAATGATAGACTTTCCGAATCCCCATGCTATAATCTAGAAAACCTACGAACGCAGGAAGTAAAACGCCATGAGCGAGCCCTTGCGCGGTCCAATCACCCAATACCATCCCCATCAATGCCCTCACTGCCGGTTTTACACCCATCCCATGTTGTGTAAAGCCTTCGGTACCCAGGGTGCCTTCGGAGAAATGCTGGCCTCCCTGGAAGATGAATCTTCCGAGAGCTGTCCGCGTTTCTTGTTGGATTACGACCGTTTGGGAACCCCGCCAGAGCCAGCTACGCCTGCGTTAACCCCGGATCAAACCCTTGCGCAGCAAGATCCCGCCAATATGCCTTCCGGCAAAGTCAAAGATTGCCCCTCCTGTGGGCAGTCCATCCCGCAGGAAGCCCAGGTGTGCGGCTACTGCGGAGCAACGTTCAAGGTGTTAATCGGCGGCTTTTGCACACACTGCCGAAAAGTAGTACTTGGCGGTGAGGAGGGTCTTTGCCCGATCTGCGGAAGTGCCTTGATCGAAAGGCAATACCACAGCACACGTACGGCCAGCATCAACGAGACTACCGGAGCAATTTTCCAACAAACCAAGCCGGGTGATGAGGATGCCCTTTTACCATCCATTTTTTCCGGCGAAGGTGTTCAGGATTGT
>DATMYN010000376.1:0-2323 GCA_035560875.1 Longilinea sp.
GTGTGATACCTGCCATGCCATGGCGCCTGTCATTAACAGCCTGGCAGAGGTTTACGGCGACCGCATCACTTTTGTGGCTCTCGACCTGGATGACTCGCGCAATAATGCCATCGCGTCTTTGTTAAGCCACGGGGTTATTCCGGAATATTATCTATTGGATGAAAACGGGGATGTTCTGGGTACCTAGATCGGGGAAACCCCTTCGAATGATTTTAGCAATGCTTTCGAGGGGGCGTTGGGAAATTGATCTGGTGCGCTCATTTGTCATGCCACGTTAATTTGTCATGCCGAACTTGGCGGTCTATGCCACACTGATCGTTAGTGAGTTCGGCATCCAAAAAGTAATCAATTGAAAACGTTTGTGGATCCTGAACCATGCCAAAGAACGGCATGTTCAGGATGACAGAAAAAGCCGCACTCACAACCAGTGCGACACAGGTCGTCGCGTTCAGGATGGCAAATCAGAGCGAGTTCAGGCTGACAAGCTTTTACGGCATGGTAAACTCACCGGCTAAAGTATCATTGACATACACCTGATAGGTACCGGTGGGGTAACTGCCCAAACCAACCCCTTGCTCAAAGGGCTGCAGCACCGTGGTACAGATCTGATTGCCATCGACCACGGAATACACGCCGACCCGAATATTATTATCTTCATCAGGCTGACCAACCTCAATGCGCAGTAAGTTGCACGGGGTGGGCAGGCTGCCGGTCAACTGTAAAAGGATTTGCGGGGGGTAGCTTTCCATTACTGCCAGATTCATACTATCTACAAATGCCACGTCTTGGGTCAATAAAGCATCCCCGGGCTGCGGAGAATAATCCGCATCCTGGTTTGGCATACTGCTGCCGGGCTCATTTGAAACCGGTTGGTCGGGATCTTCGGTCGGTTTTGCTCCCCAAGAATTACAAGCTGCCACGATCAACAGCAAGAATACGAGGCTAATTATTATTCGTGTAGTTTTCATTCATTTTCTCCTACCATTCAAAGGTCTTTCTTAAAGACGAAGCGGGAGCCGGATTCGTTCCAGTTAAAGAAATAACCCTAAAGGTGATCTTCATCCCTTTAGGGTTATTGTTCTTAAGCCTTGGTGAAGGTGATCTCGTCCTTTTCCTTATCCAGATCGACCAAGATGTGGTCCTTGGATTTGAATTGGCCGGAGAGCAGGCTGATGGACAGCGGGCTTTCGACCAGCTTTTGCAGCACCCTGCGCAGCGGACGGGCGCCAAAGTTCGGGTCATAACCGGCTTTGGCCAACCATTCCCGGGCAGCCGGGCTTAATTCCACGTTCAGACCGTGTTCATCCAGGCGGGTGCGGATCTCTTGCATCTGCAGGTCCACGATGGATGACATCTGTTCGATGGTCAACGGTGAGAAGATGATGACCTCATCGATGCGGTTGATGAATTCCGGCCGGAAGGTAGACTTGAGGGCTTTATCGATCTTATCGTGGGCAGTGCGGTCTTCTTCCGTAGCGCCTTGCTGCAAGAAACCCAAGGTACCACCGCGGCGGACAAATTCGGTGCCCAAGTTGGAGGTCATGATAAGGACCGTGTTGCGGAAATCGACCACCCGGCCTTGACCATCGGTCAAGCGGCCGTCATCCAGGATCTGGAGAAGCGAGTTCCACACTTCGGGATGGGCTTTTTCGATCTCATCGAACAGCACCACCCGGTAGGGGCGGCGGCGGACGGCTTCGGTGAGCTGACCGCCTTCTTCATAGCCAACGTATCCGGGAGGGGCACCGAAGAGGCGTGAGACGTTATGCTGCTCGTGATATTCACTCATATCCAGGCGCACAAGAGCTTCTTCATCGCCGAACATGAACTCAGCCAGGGCTTTGGCCAGTTCGGTTTTACCCACACCGGAAGGTCCAATAAAAATGAACGAACCGATCGGACGGCGGGGATCTTTAAGCCCGGAGCGTGAGCGCCGGATGGCATCCGCGATAGCATGGATGGCTTCTTCTTGGCCGATGATGTGTTCGTGCAGGCGTTCTTCCATATGCAGCAAACGTTCGGCATCCGATTCGAGCATTTGGTTGACGGGAATGCCGGTCCACTGTGCCAGGACTTCGGCGATATCGTTGGTATCAACGACCTCATCCAGGGAATGTTCCTGCTCCCATTGGTCGCGCTTGTCGTTGAACTGGCTTTCAAGGCGCAGACGTTCCGCCTTTTTAATGGCAGCCCGTTCGTAATCGCGTTCGTTACCGGCTTGGGCTTCTTCAGCCGCCAGGCGGTCAACTTCGGTCTTCATATCCTTCAATTCCTGCGGCAGCGAGAAGAGGGCCACGCGCAGCTTGGCGGCTGATTCATCCAT
>DATMYN010000377.1:0-13748 GCA_035560875.1 Longilinea sp.
CGATAAAACATTCCACCCGATACGCTCCCGGTTCGCCGGCCGCATAAGCGCAGATCTCCCGTTTTCGCCAGATCTTGATGACCTTGCCATCTTTGAGTAAATGGCATTCCACCGGGAAAGGTAGATGAATGAGCAGGGTTACACCTTTCTCAAGCGGGATGCTGTCGCCCATGATGGCTTCGCAATTTAACCCTTTGGCAGAAAAACGGAACCCCTTGGTTGAAGCGGGGAGATCATACCCAACATAGGTGTGACCTGAACCCAATGCCTGGTAAATGCAGCGCTTATCTTCTTCCAGATTTCCACAAAGGGCATGCTCGATCAGTAAATGGTTATTGATGCACTGAAAATGGTGCTGGTACGGTAATACTTCACGTTTGATCGGACCGCGCTGCATTGGGGTACCGTGCGCATCGGATCCGCCGATGGCAACAACCTTACTACCCTTTTTTAGTAAGGAATCCCAAATTTCGAGAGTTTTTGGATTGGCGTGATGGCCAATGAATTTTGGGAAAAGAACATAGAAAATGGCTTCCGCTAGATTATGAGCAATGAGCTTGATTTCACTAAAGGAATTCCAAATCTCCAAACCGGTGAAACTGTGAATATCCCAGGAAACCCAAGAATTATCCCCTTCGTTGACAAAATTGACCGCAGGATCAAAGGGGTGGGCTAAAAAGGAAAGCCCGCCAACCGAACGGACCTGGTCGATAAGCCGCTGCGGGTTGGGGGCATGGACCGCCATTTCACGCCCGGCATTCAATACCAACATGTGGTTGGCTTGAGGCTTACGCGCCTGATCGTGAACTTCTTCTCCGATTAAAAAGAGTAAGCGCTTATTGCCTTTTTTGTAGTATCCCTCCGGACCGCTGACATATACATTATGATCTGTGGTCAGGATGGCATCGACTCCGGTCTCTAATGCGAGATCGGCTATTTGGGCGTGGGTCTTATGCCCATCGGAGTAAAGGGTGTGGATGTGTAGATTTAAAGTAAGTTCTTCCATAAGTGGTTGACGGATTGGGAAAAAGAACGGTATAATTCTGCCTGCTGTTATTACATGGAGGATTTCTCGTGGAACAATATCTTGACTTCGCGTTGATTATAATCTCAATTGCTTTGGTTGCAGCCATTGTGCTACAAAACAAAGGTGTTGGTCTTGGAAATTTGGCTGGATCTGACACCGGTACTGTTTTCACTGCCCGCCGTGGCATAGAAAAAGTACTCTTTTCTATCACAATCGGACTCGCCATTAGCTTTTTCATCATCACACTCATCGCTGTGGCAATCTAGTCCCGCCCGGTTCTTACTGGGCGCCCTAGGACCAATGGTCAATCCTTTTGGTCAGATTGGAAATCTTTTTGAGGGCGAATCGATGTCCTGTCACCGATCGCCCTTTTTGGTTATCCTATGAAGAAATTACGTTGGCAACTTTTGATCATCTTCCTCACCGGTTTGGTGGTGGGGGTATTGTTAATCAGCGAGCAGTCTCAGGGCGGTAATTCCCTGGCTCCTCAACCGGTAGAGGGGGGTACCTATACCGAAGCCATGATCGGTTCACTGCAGCGTTTGAATCCGCTGCTGGATTTTTACAACCCGGTCGATGATGATTTGGATAGGTTGATATTTTCCAGCTTGATCCGGTTTGATTCGCGCGGCTTACCTGAGGCTGATCTGGCCGAGAGTTGGGCGATCTCACGCAATGGTTTGATCTATACTTTTACCCTGCGCAGCGGGGCATTATGGCATGACGGCCAACCGGTTACCGCAAACGATGTAGCCTTTACATTGGATATGCTCAAACAAGGCGCCGGTACAGTCCCCGCTGATCTGATCGCTTTTTGGGAAGAAGTAACGATCAATGTCGTTAATGGCACCACCATCCAATTTCTAATTCCGGAACCCTTTGCGCCATTCATGGATTACATGAACTTTGGCATTTTGCCTCAGCATATTCTGCAAGGGATGACCTTTGCCGATATGATCAATGATCCTTTTAATCTTCAGCCAATTGGGTCAGGACCGTATAAGTTCTCCAGTTTGATCGTTGAAAACGACCTTATTACCGGGGTGGCTCTGGAAATGAATGCAGATTATTACCTGGGGACTCCTTATATTGAGGACCTGGTTTTCCGATATTATCCCGATGGTCCTTCAGCACTGGCTGCCTATCAACAAGGGTCGGTGATGGGGATCAATCAGGTTACCGCCGATACCTTACCGCAGATATTGCAAGAAGCAAATCTATCCCTCTATACCGGCCGGGAACCCGAACTAACTCTGGTATTCTTGAATTTAGGGAACACCGAAAATCCATTCCTGCAAGATGCAGATGTACGCCGGGCGTTGATGCTTGGGTTGAACCGGCAGGAAATGATCGACCAGATTATGCAAAGCCAGGCTATGATCGCCAACGGCGTGATCTTTCCCGGTACTTGGGCGTATTATGAAAATCTGGAAACGATCCCCTATGACCCCGAAACTGCTTTAGCGTTATTGATTGGGGCTGGCTATGCCCTTCCGGCTGAGGAAGGAGCAACCATCCGGCAAAATGAGGATGGCGTTCAATTAGCCTTTACCCTGCTGTATCCGGATGATGACTTGCATCTCCAGATCGCACAATACATCCAATCCAATTGGGAATCATTAGGAATGCGGGTTGATCTTGAAGCTGTATCCTATGATGAATTGATCAATAACCGTCTGGCTAACCGAGACTATGATGCGGCTCTGATCGATATGAACTTCTCCCGCACACCGGACCCGGATCCCTACCCATTCTGGGATCAAGCAACCATAACCGGCGGGCAGAATTATACTCAATGGGATGACCGGATGGCCTCTGAACATCTTGAGCAAGCCCGGGTCACTTTAGATCTGAATACCCGCATTTACCATTACCAGAATTTCCAGGTGTTGTTCTCGCAACAACTACCGGCTCTACCTTTGTTTTATCCGGTTTATACCTATGCAGTCGATAACCAGGTTCAAGGTATCAGCATGGGTCCGCTGCTGGATACGAGTGACCGGTTTAGTACCATTCTGCAATGGTTCATGGTCGCCCGAACTGAAGAGGAGAACCAGACGCCCACGTCTGGTCAATAGGAAAGAGACAATATGTCAAACAACGCAGACCGCTCATTCCTAAGGGCAGCGTTGGATGACCTTCCTGAATATTTAACCTCAAAGACCCTTTTTTGGCCGTTATCCAACCCGCTGAGTGATCTGATGCCCGGCGGGTTGCCGCGTTTAACCCCGGGAAATTTGTTATTGGCCACAGCGCGTTTACGGGCTGAAAAATTATTGGACCCAACCTATGAGGCAAAGATTTCTCAGTTGATCAACAAGAACCGGGCTGTGTGGCTGCTTAAAGTTGAACAAGAGTTTGCCACGCGGCTGCGAATGTGGCAAAATGAATTGGATGAATTTTCACGGGAAAATGGTCCGGATCAGGCGTTTATTTACCAAATCCGTCAAAGAGCGATCTTAAGGTTATTGGAACTTGAGATACCCACATTGAAGCCTTCCGATATTCGGACCCTTGACCTTTTAGATGAGATTTTTCGCAAGACCACGATCCCCTCGCCATTTGTGTGGGAAGAAACCTATTCCAATGGGTTCCCGCCGGACGAATGGTGGTTTTTATACCGCGACTTACCGGGAAACCGGCATGGAAGTGAGAAGCAATGACCAAGTTATTCACTGGTTCTGGTGATGAGGGCATGACCGATTATTTAGGGGAAGGGCGTATCCCGAAATATGATCTACGCATAGATTGCGTTGGCAGTGTGGATGAAGCCACATCCGCAATAGGGTTAGCCCGTGCATCCAGCCAGATCGAACAAGTGAAGACTTGGTTATTGGAGATCCAGCGGGAGTTGTACAGTATGATGGCAGAATTGGCTGCATCACCCGAGAATGCCCAAAAGTTTTCGAGGATCGGAGCAGATACAATAACCCGCATCGAAGATCTGATAAATGACATTCAAACCAAAATCTCGCTCCCGCGTGAGTTCATCATCCCGGGGGATAATGTTGCCAGCGCAAGCCTTGATTTGGCCAGAGTATCTGTACGGCGGGCGGAACGGCGGGTGAGTGAACTCGCCAGCCAAGGGGAGGTAGTAAATCCGCATATCCTTTCCTACCTTAACCGCCTGTCTTCCTTATGCTTCGCACTGGAGCTGTATGAGATCCAACATACAGGGCAAGCTCAACCCACACTGGCCAAGAAGAAAACAACACAATGATCGGGACCTGGGTCAACCTGGCAACTGTACTCGTTGGGGGATTTTTGGGCCTGTTGCTTGGCAACAAGATCCCCGAGCGGTTAAGGAAAACGGTAATCGCGGGGCTCGGATTATTTACGATCGGATTGGGTTTGCAATTTTTTCTGAAGACTGAGCAGCCGTTAATACCCCTGGGAAGTCTATTGGTGGGCGGTCTGCTGGGTGAATGGTGGAAGATCGAAGAGGGGCTGCAGTGGCTGGGAGCCTGGCTTGAAAGACGTTTTTCCCCACAACATGGTAACGAAGAGCAACAGAAATTCATCCGCGGGTTCCTGACGGCCTCGTTGGTCTTTTGTGTTGGGCCGATGGCGATCATGGGATCCATCCAAGACGGGTTGAACGGTGAATATCAAACCCTTGTCGTAAAGGCGGTACTGGATGGTTTTGCTGCTTTAGCTTTTGCCAGCAGTCTTGGGATTGGGGTATTGTTCTCCGGGCTGACCGTTTTGATATACCAAGGTGCGATCACTTTATTGGCGGCTCAATTGGATGCGATCGTTACTCCGATGATGATGAATGAAATGACCGCGGTAGGCGGATTGATCTTGATCGGGATCGCCATCAGCAGTCTGTTGGAGTTGAAACCGATCCGTACAGCCAGCTTCTTACCGGCGCTGCTATTAGCGCCATTGGCGGCAGCTTTGTTAGATTTGATCGGGGTTCTATAATCGGCTTCCGGTTATCTTGAAAATGAATATAAAAGGTGGGTTCTAATACGAACCCACTTTTTTAAATTAATCAACTGATCCGACTGAATGGTCTATTAGGGGTTTTGTACCAGAAGAGCATCCAGAGCGGCATACAGTTCAGTCCAATCCGTTTGAGGAGTGAAATCTACACCGTTGATCAGTATGCTCGGTGTATGGGATATGTTATTTTCAGTGCCCAAGTTATTATCTGTGGTTATTTGCTCCAAATAACGGCCCGAGTCGTAACATTCATTGAATGCGGTCATATCCAAACCAAGTGCTTCTGCAAAGGCTTTAAGGCGGTTATCGGTGTAGTCTCCCACGTTTTCAGCAGTTTGGTTTGCGAACAGCATATCGTGGAAGTCCCAAAAACGACCCTGTTCGTTGGCGCAGTAAGCCGCCATGGTTGCCCGTTTGGAATCACCGATACCGCTGCCATCCAGGAAACTCAAGGGACGGTAGATATAATAGATCAGACCGGTATTGATGTATTCAGTGATCAGGGTTGGTTCGATTGTTGAGGCAAAATTCTCGCAGCCCGGACATTGAAAATCAGAGTAGATTTCCACGACGATCGGGGAAGCAGGATTGCCGGAGCCAAATGTATCGGAGGGGACCCCATCGGTCAACCGGCTGACCGGTTCGATGGTAGCGATCTCTCCAACCGGGGCTAACGCAGTTTTAAGGCTTGACCATGTAAGCAATAAAAAGATACTGATGGCGCCCAGGATTATGATGGCCAGCAGCAAGATATTGCGGATCTGCTTTTCTCGCCGTTTCTTTTCTTTGAACTCTGACTTTTTACTCATGCGAATTACTCCTTCGTGTTCATCTTAGAAGAATTTTACATACTTTATGTCGCTTGTCTAGGGAATGCCTAAGGTTGGTGGATAAACACCGGATATTCCTCGCCGGATTTCAGAAACCCCATATTTTGATATAAAGCCAGGGAGGAGGCATTGTCATTTTGCGTGTTGACGGTGACGAGTTCAAACCCTTCTTTCCAAAAATGCTCTAGGAGGTCGGCTACCAAATAACTACCAAGACCTTGGCGCTGACAGTTGGGGTTCACGGCTAATCGGGCAAGATGGGCACTGGCCACTGAGGCGGTGCTAAGTTGGTAACCAATGATCTCACCACCCCTTTCGATCACAGTTGCATAAGCTTCTTGATGATAAGCCAATGTGATCGTCTCCAGTGAATACCGCCAGAGCGGTTGGAAAGCGAGTAGATCCAACTCTGTCACGGCCGGTAAATCTTCAGGTTTCATGATACGCAGCGTAAAACCATTTGGCAACGGATCAATGGGGTTGGGTTTACCCTGGTAAGAAAGTACAACGATCCTTTGGCACGGAACAAAACTTTCCCGCTCCAATAATGCTCCAAACCAATCATTGAGCGATAAGGCGGCAATAAAGGCATGCGGAGGCAGATCTTTTTTGGCTTTTGAAAAAAGTGTTTCCCAAATTGTTGAGGGCAAATACTGCGTACCGGCTGCAAACAACCTCACCCAGGCGATTCCATCCGGGTCCATGGGGAAAGCCAATGTGCCAAGTATTATTCCATCCTCTTCCATCAGCCAAAAAGGTTGGCGGCCTAACCAATCCAAAGGAGCGCGCCAATCCAAGTGACGGTGCGTGAAATGAGAATGATCGACGAAATTGGATAACTGAGCTAGATCTTCAGGTTCAGCTCGCCGGCAGATGCATCTTGAGGAGATCATACGGGTATCTCCAGGAAAGGATCAATATGAGATGGGATTTCCGCCAGAGCGCAATAATTTGAAGAGGATATTGAATAAACCCTTCAAAATGTGATCTTTAAGGGATAATTTTGTTTTGGATTGGAGAGCCGCTTGCATGGAAACAATCGCATCCAAACGTTTCCCCGTCCGCACTTGTAAGGAAGAAATGCGGCGTAAGACTTCAGCCCGCATGTCCTTTTCACCGATCTCTTTGAATATGGTTGAACTATTTTCAAAACATTCGAGCGCTTCGGGAAGACGTTTTAATTCCTCCAGGGCTGTACCGGTATTACCGAAAGCCATGGCTTGACGGCGTTTATCATTGGCTGAACCGAATATTTCCGGAGTGCCTTGAAGACATGCTAACGCCTTATCGGCGTGTTTGGCTTGAAGCCAGGCAACGGCGGCATTATTGGCCATTTCAGCGGCAGTCACATTGTCTTTATTTTTCCGCAGAGAATCGGCAGCCAGGGTATAGCGTTCAGCCGCCAATGCATATTCTTCTGTCTCGTACGCCCTGCGGGCTTCTTCCTGTAAAACCGTGGAATCATTGGGCGGAGTAGTGTTCAATACGTGATCTCCAATATTCCTTCAGCCACTGTGCGCAGCTTATCGACATTAAGATTGCTCATGCGCATGGCTAATTCGATATAGGGCATATTAACTGGTTTGCAGACAAATTCCTGCAACTCAACCGGTAAATCCAGGAATTTTTGGATCGTTTCTTGACTCACGCGCCAATTTCCCACATGTCCATGCCGGGCTAATAATTCTTCCACATCTAAACTTAAGACGCTGCAGATCAATTCAAGTTCGGGGAGGGGGATCGGATTTTGGCCCATTTCATAGCGGCGTAAACGGGTTTCTGATATCCCGGTGGCTTCCTCAACGGCTTTCAAGGAGAGGTCTTTAGTCATGCGGGACATTCGCAATGTGATCCCGATCACGCGCTGGCGGATGCGCACAAATTGGGCATTTTGATCTTCTTCTTGTTCAGTTGACTTTTTCTCGGAGATGGATTTGGCGCCCCAAAAGTGCTGGATGGGCACATCGAAGAGGTATGATAACGTCTCCAATTCCGGGAGGGAGGGTGATTGACTGCCGGTTTCCCATTCGCGATAACGGCGCGGTGACATCCCCATTGCTTGGGCGCAATCATTGATCTCTTTATCTGCGGCATTTCGGGCATCGAAAATAAGGATGCCTAATTTTTTTGCCCGCAGGTTGAGCTTTAGCTCTGATTGGTTCATAACGCCTCTCTCATTGTACCGGTGTATCGTTTATGTTAAAGCATTATAGCATTTTCAACTTAATGTTGGCGCCGGTTGACCATTTCACCGATATTCGCACCAAAGATCTCAGGACCCAAATGCAGACCGGCGGCTTCAAGCCGGGAGAAGAATAATGGCCGGATACCGGTAGGTTTCATATCACCAATTACCTTGCCATCTTTAGAAACTCCGGTCTGGGCAAACTTAAAGATATCGCTCATGGTAACGGTATCACCTTCCATACCTGAGACCTCGGTAATATTGGTGATCCGGCGGGTGCCATCGCGCAAGCGGGCTTGTACGACCACCAGATCAATGGCTGATGCGATCTGTTCACGAATAACCTTGAGAGGTAGTTCCATACCTGCCATCATACACATTGTTTCCAACCGAGAAATTGAGTCACGCGGAGAATTAGCATGTAAAGTGGTCAATGAACCATCATGACCGGTATTCATGGCTTGCAACATATCCAATGCTTCACCACCGCGAACCTCACCGATCACAATCCGATCTGGGCGCATACGCAAGGCATTTCGAACCAGGTCTCGGATGGTTACTGCATTTTTGCCCTCGGAGTTGGCAGGTTTTGATTCAAGCCGGACCACATGGTCCTGTTGGAGTTTTAATTCAGCCGCGTCTTCGATGGTAACAACGCGTTCATCTGTAGGGATGTAGCTGGAGAGCGCGTTCAAAAGGGTGGTCTTCCCCGAGCCGGTACCCCCTGAGATGATGATATTTAACTTTGCAACTACACAACCTTGTAGGAACTCGGCCATGAACGGTGTCAGCGAACCATAATCGATCAATTGCTGGATTGACAATTTGTCCTTTTGAAATTTTCGGATCGTGATCGTGGGTCCATCAATAGCCACCGGGGGGATGACTGCGTTTACCCGTGAACCATCCGGCAGTCGGGCATCTACGGTTGGGCTGTCAGAATCAATCCGCCGGCCAAGGGGGAGGATAATGCGGTCGATCAATCGAAGTACCTGGTCATTATTCTCGAGATTGATAGTTGTTTTTGTGATCTTGCCACGCCGCTCGATATAGATCTTTTCCGGACCATTTACCATGATCTCGCTGACCTCCGGATCATTAAGCAGTTCAGTTAGAACGCCGTAACCCAAAAGCTCATCCAGAACATCGTGGAAAACTTGCTCTCGGATAGCATCCGGCACATGTAAATTGAGCGATTGAAAGGCTTTTTCTAAGGATTGTGACACGATTCGCTGACGGTCAGCTTCAAGAAACGCTTGTCCTTCCAATGACCGGTTGATCAATGAGATCAAGTGGTTCTTGAGGCGGAGCATATCGCCTGGTTTGAGCGTTGAAGGGGCAATCATGGGGTGGGCTCCGTTTTGTTGATTTCTTCTTGAGGAACGATCCAAACGATCTCATGTTTGTTGATCGTCATAAAACCAGAATTGAACATAACCTGTCCGTTGGCATCAAAGACAACGGCATTGGTAATTGCCATAAAATCCTCTTCATGATTCAGGGTATCTTTCATGCGTTCATCTTGCCGAAGGTGAAGATCACCCTGGATCCGATTGGTTGTTGTTTGAATAATAACCGGCACTGGTTCTTTAGATATCACATTTGTGAAAATTTTGCCTTCAAAGTGATCCATAATCATCCGTCCTTTCTTGAACTAACTGCGCTCTTCGGGTGGCATCAAGTAACCCAACCCAGACCGGGTAACAATATGCTGTGGCGAATGTGGGTTGTCTTCCAGCTTTTGGCGCAATCTAGCGATACTGACCCATAAAATTTCTTTGTCATCGCGGTATTGTTGACCCCACACCGCGCTTAGTAATTCTTCGGCGGTAAGAACTTGACCAACGTTGTGAGCAAATTGGATCAGCAAACGATATTCAGTTGCCGATAAATAAACCGGTTTATTAGACTTCCAAACTTCGGCCCGGGCAAAATCAATCTTTAGGTCGCCGTGGATAAAGAAGCGGCTTTGGGTTGTTTCATCTTGAGCGCGAGCCCGGCGCAGGACAGCATGAACCCTGGCAACCAATTCGGTTACAGAAAAGGGTTTGACAATGTAATCATCGGCTCCTACATTTAACCCGCGGACGCGGTCTTGTTCTTCGCCACGGGCGGTCAACATAATGATCGGGACATTCGAAAATTGGCGGATGCGCTCACAGGCTACGATGCCATCCAATTTTGGCATCATTACGTCCATTATGACCAAGTCGGGGCGAAAGGCTGAAACGAGATCAAGTGCTTCTTCCCCGTTTTCAGCAGACATGATCTCAAAGCCTTCTGGTTCAAGATTGACTCGTAGTAACCGTAAATATAAAGGTTCATCATCGACTACCAGGATTTTTGCGCTCACAATTTACTCCTTACCAGTGATTAATTCGGGATCCGCAGGTTTGCCGGCAATTGGCAGGAGGATCGTAAAAGATGTTCCTTCTCCAACCACCGATTCGACTTTGATCTCACCCGAATGATTCTGGATGATCTGCTTACAAATAAAGAGTCCCAACCCTGACCCATGTTTCGCAAGGCTTTCAGGATTGCGAAAGAAACGCTCAAATAAATGCGGAAGATAATTGGCCGGTATTCCGGGGCCTTTATCGGTGACTTGCACTTGCATTGTATTTGGAAGCATTGAGATGTTAATTATAACCGGGGAACCGGGAGCGTACTTAGCGGCATTGTTGAGGAGATTCTCGAAAACTTGGGCCAGCCGGCGAGGGTCCCCATTGATTGGCGGGATGGAGGCGTTGAATTCGGTTTTAATGTCGAGACCGGGAAAACGCAAAAGAGCGCGTTGGATAACATCGTTGATCAATACATCCATACGAACTTTTTGGTAATCCATCCGCATTTGCCCCGATTGAAGACGGGCAGAGTCAAGCAGATTCCCGATCAATTCCTCAAGGTTGTCTGCTTCCTGATCGATGATCTGTAAAAACTCCTTCCGGCTTGATTCCGCCCAAGAAGTGTCATCGCGTAACAATGTTGTCGTATAGCCTTTGATGAATCCTAGGGGGCTGCGCAATTCATGTGTTATGGTGTGAATGAATTCTTCCTGCAACTGGATTGCCCGATTTTGACTTTCCAGGTTTTCTTGGATCTGTTCGATGATATCCTTCAACAGCAGCCATGAGACTTGTTGACCGATGAATTCAAAAACTTTGATATCCTGGTCTGTGAAAACCGGTCCGCCGAAACGAACTGATACCAAAATGCCTAAGATATTCGCATTCTGTGATAACGGGGTTGCCAATAAATATGGCTGGTTCAACCGGTTACCGGAGGGATCTGCCTTTGGAACTTGAATGACAGTCTTGCCTTCGGCGAGAACCTGACCGGCTATCGCCTCACCCCAGGCAGCATCTGCCTCAGCATTTTTACCGCGGCCGGTAGCACGCGCATAAATGACTTCCGGATAGATCTGTCCTTCTGTAAATCGATATATGGCGATATTGTCGAAAATACAGAAGCTGCGTAATACAGGTAATATACTATCCAAAGCCAGACGCAATGATTTAGCCGTAGAAAGTGATTGGCTAATGGCCAGTAATGTGTCCGTGTTGATCCCGATACCAGAATTTGTGGTCATTTGGTCACTTTGTTCCTGAATTTACGATCGGCAATAAGAAGGAAAATTCACTACCTTTAGAGGGTTCTGATTCAACCTGGAACGTAGTTCCATGGGCATCCAGTATTTTTTGGGCTAAGTTCAATCCTAATCCGGTGCCGCCATAATGGCGAGACGATGATCCATCTAATTGATGGAAAGGTTCAAAAACATCCCCAATTTTTTCTTCCGGAATGCCAATCCCATTATCTTTGACAGCCACGCGGGCGAATTGATCTTGCAATTCTAATATTACTTGGATCTGGCCCCCATCGGGAGTGAATTTGATGGCATTCACCAACAATTCCTCTAAAACCCAGGCAATCTTCTCTTCATCTATATCCACAAAAATGGGAAAAGCAGGGTAATGGAATATCAGATCCAATTGCTGTTCTTTGGCTTTGGATCGGTTTTTGTCCACCACAGCAGCGATCACTGTGCAGAAATCTTGGGTCGATATTTGCAAAGCCATTTGACCGCTCTCAGAACTGGAAAACAAGATCAGATCGTTGATCAATTTTTCCAAGCGTTGAGCGGAGGTTGTCATGACCATTAAAGCACTTTTTTGTTCTGTTGAAATCGGGCCGAGGTCTTCATCGCGAAGCAGTTCCAGATAGCCGACCATATGGGTGAGGGGGGTTCGCAGTTCATGAGAAATATTGGCCACGAAGTTGGACTTCATTACATTCAGCTCATTCAATTTCCCTAGAGCTTTTTCGAGCATGGCTGTACGCTGCTGGACTCTTTTTTCAAGTTGTGCATTCGCATCCGTAAGCGCATTTCTCAAAGAAATGATCTGCTCCGTGATGGATTGCTCTAACGTACCTTGATCAACAAAACCTAAGGCAACCAATACCTGCCCAATCCTGGGGTTTTCGCCTTTAGACCTTTGATCTGTTTGATATGCCAATGCTTTTTCAAGGTCTTCCGGCTGGATCAAACCCTTTTCGACCAGGTAATCACCTAAACGGGGTACCAATGCTTCAGGTGTTAATTGAGAAGTTTCAGCCATTAATGTTTTCCATACCTTCAGTTACTTAAACATTATCAATTATTTCGTTTCTTGTAAATAGCATTAAGCATGCCAGATCCAATTTCCCGCAAACATGGTTCGGTCCGGGAGTAGATCATATATTTTACTTGGATCGGTGTTGAAGGGGTCGCAAGGCAGTGCGATCAGGTCGGCATGGTATCCGGGAGCAAGTTTGCCAGTTTGGTTCTGCCAACCAGCAGCAACAGCCGGAGAAAAGGTGTAATTGTTCAGGGCATCGGCAAGTGCAATCCGTTGATCGGGATACCAACCTTGCGGGTTTGGATATCCATCCCTTTTCTGACGTGTTATGGCGGCAAATATTCCCCAAAATGGATTGGGGATCTCAACCGGGGCATCCGAGCCAAAGATAAGGGGTAAACCACGGTTCTGGATATCTTTCCAGGTGAAGGCAAATTGGCAGCGCTCGCCCCAATAGCGCTGGGCTGTATCCATGTCAGAGACAAGGTGATAAGGCTGCATGGAAAAAAAGAGATTGGGAATGGAAAGGTTTTGAAGGTCCGAGCTACTTAATAACTGGGCATGTTCCAAACGGTTGGAGAGGGGGGCAATATTTTCTTGAATAAATAGGTCGTTCAGCTTACGGTAAGCTGAAAGGACTTCGTGGTTTGCCCGATCGCCAATGGCATGAATCGCAAGCCCAATACCGCCCCGGCCGGCTTTGAGACCAATGCTGATGATCTCTTCCTCATCGATCAACAGCATTCCGCGTTCATTATCGCTGCCCTCATATGGCTCCAGCATGGCAGCCGTGTGCGGACCTAACGCCCCATCGGCAAACAGCTTCAAAGGACCGACGCGCAGCCGGTCACTGCCAAATCCGCTGCGCAACCCAAGGAGCAGGGCTGCCTCGAGGTTTTCACGCGGGATACTCTTGACCACACGCAAAGTCAGTTCGTCCTGCCCATCCAGGTATTCGAGGGCGCTGAAGGAAAGGCTGCCGTCAAAATCGTGTACGCCTGTGATCCCCATGCGTGACAATTGTTTTTGGGCAGTGCGCAAATTTTGGATCACCGAATCCACAGAAGGTAAAGGGATGGCATTTTTTGCGATAACAGACGCCGATTCAAACAAAATACCGGTCGGATTTCCATTAGGAT
>DATMYN010000378.1:0-2574 GCA_035560875.1 Longilinea sp.
GAACAAGACAAAGTGTGCGGTCATTCATTTTCTCGCCAACCCGGACGATATCATTGTTCAGGTTGGTGACGGAGTTTAGGAATTCATTGTGGCTGGTACTGTGTAATTGTGACTGGCAATCTTTTCCGATGATGGGGTCAATGGTTTGGAGCGCCATCACAACCGTTGCCCAAAATCGCTGCGGTTGGTTATCGTCCGGGCTAAGGGTTACCCACGCCACAGGCATCCCACAGGATACTCTCCATTCATTCACCAATGTGGTCTTTCCAAACCCACTTGGCGCACTGATAAGAGTGGCCGGGGCATTGATCCTGGCAGAAAGGCGCGGTCGGGCTATCAATTTTTGGGGTAAAACCGGTGGTTTAAATTTTGTGAGAGGTTGGTAAAGCCCTTCTTTAAGGGTTGTATTAGAAGGAATGCCGGTAATACCATCAGATCCGAAGATGATCCCGGGCGCCTCGGAGGCGAAATATTCAATTGCTTGTCCCATTGGGGATTTGCCTGCCAAGATTGCGCTGGCTTGCTCGAGTCGCTCTAATGTCAATTCGTCGGATTTACCTAAATAGGTTTTGGCTAATTTCCCTTCACGCCGGCGGTGCCCATACCAATATCGGATACCCCTGCGTAATTCGCTGCGGGCGGTTAGGTGACCTGATTTGCCTTCATACACAAAACCATCATGATCGGTCAGCCATGTAAACCAGGATTCTGAACCTACCGAGATCGTATCAGCAGGGGGAACTACGTCAGCAATGCCAAACAACCCGTCATTATTCACAACCGGTTTATTTGTTCTCCGCATTGCCCTCCACCAATATGTTGATACCGAAAGGGATTAATAAGTTGCCCAACATGTATCCATTGTATGGTCTGTTGGGCAACTTGTCAATCAGATTCATCCGCAAAGTCCACCTGACCAACCAATTTTTTTTATTTTCCGGTTAAAAATCCGTCCTTCTGATGATTCTCAACGGGCGTGATTATTTCTATTATGAAGTTGTTCCGAAATCATGCATTAACTTCTTACGAAGTTTCAATAAATAACCCAAGGAGGCTCTTGCTATGACGAAAGTAGTCGTAATTGGTGGTGGTAGCGCCGGTATTGCTGCAGCGGTAGGTGCGCGTAAAGCTGGCGCTGAAGTCACATTACTGGAAAGGCAAGATCAGTTATTAGGTATTGGCCGGATAGCCGGCAGCATGGATGTGGGCGGACGTTACCCCCTCCATTTGGAGATCCTCGAGATGGGCGCCCCGGAGGTTAACGAAGTACTTGATGAAGTTACCTTACCTCATACTGATGCGTATCGTAAATCCCATTATCCGTGGCACAGCTTACCGGGATCCGAAGAGATGACCAAGCATTCTTGGGTATATAACGTGCTGACCGCAGAACCAGCCTTAAGAAAACTGTTGGTCAATATGGGGGTTGAGATCATTTGGAGAAGCCGGGTAACTGAAATTGAAAAGGAAGGCGAACACATAACAAAAGTAATGATCCATAAAGGCAAATGGATAGAAGGGGATGCCTTTATTGACACCACCGGTTCCGCCGGTGGCATGAGCTATTGCGTGAAGAATGTGGGCGGATGCGTTATGTGCCCTTGGATGCAGTGCCCGACCTTTGGAGATAGGGTTAACCTTACCGAAAAAGCAGGCGCCAAGACCTGGAGCATGCGGCAAAAAGACGGGCGCCCGGGGGTCAAATACAACGGAATTTATCTATACAAGGGTTCTTTATCCAAAGATCTGCAGGATCAATTAGATGCCTGCCATCAGATCTTTGTCCCATTCCGCGGTGTGATCGATTGGGATACGGACCCCGAATGGAGTTGGGCAACGCGTGGACAAGATGGCAACGACGGCAAAGGCCGCCCGGCAGATGCTGAAACCAGTTGGAGAGTATCACCCGATACGGGGCGATTCCGCCTGTTAGATCGGGGTATCTTTGCCGGCGGGGCAGGACCGAGCCCGATCCCGCTTGAGAAACTGCGTCAGATCCCAGGCTTCGAGAATGTCGTAGTGGCTGGTCCGGTGGGAGGCCAGAACCTTTGGTCACTCGGGCATGACCTGGTTTTCACCGACAATACCCTGCTTGTACCGCCAACCGATAACCTGTTCGCCGCAGGGAGTAAAGCTAACATGGTCGATATCCAGCCGTGCATCAATTCGGGTATCCTGGCCGGTTTCAATGCCGTCCGCCGGGCCGTTGGGAAAGAATTGGTGGAGCTGCCGCGCAGCACAGCCACGGGCGATATCATCGCTTTTTCACAGGAATTTCTACAAAAATCCGAAGGAGGCCCGACCACCTTTGTGAGCGCTCATGCTGGGCACTACCTACGTCGGTTGAAAGACCTGGGGATCTTCCCGGATAACGAAGACAAAGCCAAACAGCGGGTTGCCGATGCCGGTATGAGCGATATCTTTGCCAAAAGCGTGATTTGAGGAAATTGCGATCATTGAAATGTTGATCTTTCTTTTCTCCTCTTTCTATGGGGGGATGTTTGAAAAAACTCCCCCTATCCATCCTCAATCGAGGTTTTCGGGTTTGGCAAAATTGAGCAGACAAGTGTAAGT
>DATMYN010000379.1:0-2246 GCA_035560875.1 Longilinea sp.
GTATCACCCAACCGGCTTAACCCAATCAAAAACCATCAATCCCATACTCTTTTGATCCCCATGAAGATCTTCATGGGGAGCGCTGAGGTATATGATGACAACGACATTAATTCCACAAAAACATGAGACGCTCGTGATGAAATTTGGCGGTACTTCGATCGGGACGGTTCAGGTAATGCAGCAAACGGTTTCCATTGTAGCCGCTGAAAAGAAAACCTGGCCTAACCTGGTGGTGATCACCTCTGCCTTAAGTGGGGTGACCGATACCCTTTTGAGCATGGCGGGAGAAGCAGCTCGCGGGCAGGCAGACAGCTTGGATGCAACGGCAGCCGCGTTGGCCATACGGCATGCGGAGATTTCATCTGCTTTGGTACCGGATCCTGCTTCACACAAACAGGTGGATACCGAGATCAAGAAAATCCTGGAGGAGACGGTCAATTTGTGCCGGGCAGTATCTGTATTGGGAGAATTGACCCCGCGCGTGCTGGACGCGATCGCATCGGCGGGGGAGCGAATGTGCGTCATTGTATTAGCTGCCGCGTTGCAAGCCAATGGTCTGGATGCTGAAGTGGTTCAGGCTACCCGCTTGATATGTACCGATGATCATTACACCGATGCCCATCCGGACTTGAAGCGCTCTGGTGAGATGACCTGCGATGTGCTTAAGCCTATGCTTTCTGCGGGAAAAGTGCCGGTGATCACCGGTTTCATCGCCACCACACGCGATGGTCATATCTCAACATTAGGCCGGGGCGGCAGTGATTATTCGGCCGCTCTGATCGGAGCAGCCTTACCGGCAGACGATGTGTGGATCTTCACTGATGTGAATGGAGTAATGACCGCCGACCCGCGCCTGGTGCCGGATGCGGCTACCGTACCAGCCTGTTCTTACCGTGAGATCGCTGAATTGGCCTATTACGGCGCCAAAGTATTGCACCCAAAGACTATCCGCCCGGTAATTGAGGCCGGGATCGGGCTGCGGGTGTGCAACACTTTCAACCCTTCGCATGCGGGCACACGATTATTCTCCGAACTGGAAGCCCACCCCGGAGTGATTAAAGCGATCACTACCATACGGGGATTGCAGTTGGTGACCCTTGAAGGCCGCGGTATGCTGGGTGTTCCCGGCGTAGCTGCCCGGACGTTCGATGCGGTAGCCAAATTGGGTACAAGCGTCCCATTGATCACGCAGGCTTCCTCTGAGCAGAGTATTTGCTTTGCCGTGCCGACCGCCTCGGTGAAGCCGGTTATGGAAAAGCTGACCGCTGCTTTCGCGGCAGAGATCGAGAGCCGCGATATCGACCGGGTGTGGGCAACTGATGAGGTTGGCATCGTAACGGTTGTCGGCGAGGGGATGCGCTCTACCCCAGGGGTTTCCGGCAGGATCTTCAGTGCCTTGGGAGCTGAAAAAGTAAATGTAGTTGCCATCGCCCAGGGCTCATCGGAAGTTTCTGTCAGCCTGGTTGTTACGGCTGCTCAGGTGCAGCAGGCGTTGCAGGTACTGCATCGCTTGATCCGTCAGCCCGCATAAAGGAGGAATCATGTCAAACCGAATCCCAGTAGCTGTTTTGGCGGCTACCGGCAGTGTTGGTCAACGCTTCATCCAACTCTTGGATAACCATCCCTACTTTGAAGCGGTCAGCCTGACGGCTTCCGACCGTTCGATTGGCAGGCCGTATGGGGAAGCTTGTCATTGGATCTTGGCAGGTGAAATGCCCAGGTGGGCATCTGCGATGATCATCCAACCCACAAGCACCAAAGAAGTACAGGTTCCTCTGGCTTTTTCTGCTCTCCCGGCGGATGCAGCGGTTGACATTGAACCGGCTTTTGCGCAGGCAGGCACGCTGGTGTGTTCGAATGCCTCTGCCTTCCGCATGGCTGCGGATGTGCCCATCTTATTACCGGAGGTGAACCCGGAGCAGTTGGATATCCTACCCATTCAACGGCGGCTGCGAGGGTGGAAGGGCGGGATCGTGACCAATTCCAACTGCACCAGCACCGGCATGACCGTGGCGCTGAAAGTGCTGAGAGATGCCTTTGGCTTAAAAAAGGTATTTGCGGTCTCCATGCAGGCGCTCTCCGGGGCGGGGTACCCGGGGGTGGCTTCTATGGATATCATCGATAACGTCATCCCATGGATCAAGGGGGAAGAAGACAAGGTGGAGAGCGAACCGCGTAAGATGCTGGGAAAGGTCAATGGCGAGGGTATTAACCTGGCTGGTTTCGCCATTTCCGCCCATACCAAC
>DATMYN010000380.1:0-15561 GCA_035560875.1 Longilinea sp.
AATTTATACAATAGTTCAAGATTAATTGCTATATGAACTTAATCTCAGTTGGGGGTAAATTGTATCACTGATCTGCAAATCGCAAAATTATATTTTATTTTCAGCTGAGCCAGAAAAGAGGGTCTGCTAATGGGGATCGCGCTAGGAAGACAGAGGATAAGCACATCAATTATGATATTTCCTGCCCTAAAGGCATTCCACCAAATAACGATTTCAGGAGAAGAGCTAAATAGTAAAAAAAAACTCACTCCAGAATTTTTTACCTATTTGCTCCCCACCGTTATCTGCACTAAAATTACTCTGCCATGAGCATCACCGATCTGGTCATCCAAAGCCAGCTTTTTCCACCGCGGCCGCGTAAGAGCCTGTTACGCCGCCCGCGCGTGGATGCGCGCCTGAACGTGGTGTTCGACTATCCCCTCACCATCGTTCAAGCCGGTACGGGCTACGGGAAAAGCACCGCCCTGGCTTCGCTGACCAATACCAAAGCCAGGTTGTTTTGGTACACGGTTACCGAACCGGACCACGACCCGCTGCTTTTTTTGGTGCATCTCTTCTCGGCTTTCGATACCTACGGTGAAAAAGCCCTTAAATCACTCGAGACGAATAACGGGGTCATCTCTGCCGTAGCCCTCAACCCGCTGCTGAACGCCCTCACCAGCCGGCTGAAAACCGATACCATCCTGGTGCTGGATGATTTCCACATCGTCATGCCCGTGGATGAGATCGTAGCCCTGGTAAAAAAGCTGGTCGAGTACTGCCCTCCCAACCTGCATATTGTGCTGTCTACCCGCCACATGCCGGATTTCCCGGAAATGAACCGCTGGCGGGTAAAGGACATGCTCGCCACTCTCACTGCTGCGGATCTGGCTTTTACCGTCGAAGAGATCGAAAGCCTATTCCGTGAGCAGTACCATTACCCCATCACTCACACCCAGGCGCAGAGCCTGGCCAAGGAAACCGAAGGCTGGGCTATTGCTCTACAGATGGTCTGGCAGGGTTTGCAATCCGGGATCGTGCCCAACCTGGATACCCCGCTGCAGCTCTTACCGGATGTGCTCAACCGCTTGTTCGATTACCTGGCACCGGAAGTCCTTTCCCGCCAGCCAGCGTATATGCAGCGCTTTCTGCTCACCACTGCCATCTTGCGCCAAATGGACGGGCCTGCCTGCGATTTTCTGCTGGAAACTCACGACAGCCTGAGCACCTTACGCCACCTGTATGATATCGGTCTCTTCGTGGATCTGACCGGGGATGATACCTACCGCTACCAGCGCCTTTTCCATGATTTCCTCCTCAGCCAGGAATCAAAGGATAAGCAGCATAAGATCGAACTGCACCGCCGGGCAGCGGCGTATTATGAGCGCACCAACCTGCCCGAAGAGACCTTGCACCACCTGCTGGAAGCCAAAGAATTCCAACGGGCAGCTGACCTGATCGAAAAGATCGGCAGCGGGTTATTGACCTCAGGCCGCCTGGACAGCCTGAATGATTGGCTGGCGCGCCTGCCGGAAGAATTCCGCCGCAACCGGCCTGCTCTGGAACTGCTGTTCGGGGATATTTGCCGCTTGCAAGCCAATTTTGAGGAAGCGGTCGGCCATTATAACAACGCCGCCCGTTTATACAAGCAGCACAAAGACCCCTTGGGGCACAGCCGGGCGCTGCGCGGCCAGGCTCAAGTGTTCCTCGATACGGTCCGTCCCTTGGAAGCGGCCGCCCTGCTGGCCAATGCGCTTGATCTGTTGGAACCAAATGCCTACCCGATGGAAGTCGCCGACCTGCTCGAGCAGCTTGCCGAGAACAAGCTCAATTTCGGCTTCCCCGATCAAGCCCAAGACCTGCACCGCCAGTCGCTCAAGCTGCGCGGCGAGACAAAACCGACCGATATCTACCTGAACGCCCGTATCTTGCTGCGCACCGGCCGCCTGGCCGAAGCCCAAAAGCTGTTGGAAAGCTCGGAATTAGATGAACCCGTCTTCGGGTTGGTGCGCCAGCAGCACTTTCACCGTGAAAAACAGCTTCTGCTCTCCTTGCTGTGCGTCTTGCAGGGTAACCAACAAGGAGCAGAACGGTACGCCCGTCAGGGTATCGCCATCGGCCAGCGTATCCAATCCGACTTCGTGGAAGCCGTAGGCTTGATGCGCCTGGGGCACGCCTTGCAATTGAACAGCTTCCGTCCGTGGGGAAAAGCCAAACGCGAACAGGCCATCCAATGCTACCGGGATGTGATCGAACGCGTAAAACCGTTCAAGGTACCGCGCGTCAGCCTGGAACCCTTATGGGGATTGAGCCGGGCCTTCGGGTATGACGGCGATATCGAAGCAGCGGAAACAAACGCCTCACGTGCCATTGAGATCGCCCGCACCGCCGGGGATGAATGGTTTGGTCATTTCGCCCGCATCACCGTGGGAGCCACTTTGGTGATGGTCGGGCAGCATAAAGCCGCTGAGCGCTGGTTAAAAGAAGCCGCCGAAGGCCTGGACAGGGTCCAAGACACCTTCGGTTGGTCGGCCGCCCAGCTTTGGCTGGCAATGAATGCCTGGTGGAAGGAAGATATCGAGATGGCCATGCGCCATCTTTCCGCTTTACTGCCGGTAGTCAATGAAAACGGCTATGAGTTCCTGTTAACCAAACGAACCCATCTGGGGTTAAAGGACGATCAGACCGCCATACCCATACTGATCGAAGCCCACCGACAAAATATTGAACGGGAATTTTCGCTTAAGCTCCTTTCCCAGGCAGGAAAGCGCGGCCTTGAGTACCATCCCGGTTATACGATATGGGTGCGCACGCTGGGACCGTTCCAGGTCTGGCGAGGCGATACCCCCATTACCAATAAAGATTGGCAGCGTGAAAAATCCCGCCAGTTGTTCCAACTGCTCATCACAACCCGCGGCCAATGGCTGGGGCGCGAACAGATCGTAGATATGCTCTGGCCAGATTTAAGCGCCGACAGCGCCGAGTTGAATTTCAAGGTCGCCTTGAATGCCCTCAACCACGCCCTCGAACCGGGTAGGCTGCGCCAAAATCCGGCTTATTTCGTCATCCGCCAGGGCAATACCTACGCCATCAACCCCCAGGCTCAGATCATCACCGATGCGGATCAATTTCAATCGCTGTCTTTATCGAACGAGGAAGACAGTTTGCGCTTCGCCTATTCATTGTATGATGATGATTATTTACCGGACTGCCGCTATGCTGACTGGGCGGAGGCAGACCGGGACCGATACCGTCAGATCTTCTTCTCGATCGTTGAACACCTTTCATATATTTACCTGCAAAACCAGCAGCCAGGTGAAGTATTGGCGATTTGCCAAACCGCCCTACAGCGCGATAAATGTTGGGAAACAGGTTACGCACTGTTAATGCGCGCTTATGCGCAGCAAGGTAATGCCACCCAGGTGCAGCACACGTTCCATAAATGCGTCACCATTCTCCACGATGAACTTGGGATAGAGCCATCTATAGAAACCGACCAACTCCGCCAAACGCTCACCAAAAGCCCTTAAAAACACACTATTTCCCGATTCCAACAATTTGTAACTCCCTTGTAACTCGTGTTTGCTATTATGACGCGGATTGAGGGCGCGTTTTGCCTTGGATCCTTTGAATCGGAATGATTTCGTCATGATGACGATAATTTTTTTCTAAAGGAGATCCCCTGTGCGACTACAAGATAAGGTTACTCTTATAACCGGTGGAGCAGCCGGGATTGGAAAAGCGACCGCCGTGCGTTTTGCCGAAGAAGGCGCCAAAGTGGTCATCTGCGATGTCAACGAAGAAGCTGGTCAGGCCTTGGTGAAAGAACTGGGTCCTTCAGCCCGCTTTGACAAGATCAATGTCACCGATCGCAAAGAAGTACAGGCTTGGGTCGACTCCATCATCGCCCAGTACGGTCACATCGATGTATTGATCAACAACGCCGGGATCACCCGCGACGCCCAATTCATCAAGATCAAAGATGGTGAGTTGGTAAAGCAAATGGAAGAAGACGCCTTTGATAGTGTGATCTCGGTCAACCTCAAAGGTGTTTTTAACTGCACCCAGGCCGTGGCTCCCTACATGGTCAAGAATGGCGGCGGTGTCATCGTCAATGCCTCCTCAGTGGTTGGCTTGTACGGCAACTTTGGCCAAACCAATTATGTGGCCACCAAATCAGCCGTGATCGGTATGACCAAAGTTTGGTCGCGCGAATTGGGTAAATACAACATCCGCGTCAACGCTGTGGCTCCCGGTTTCATCCTGACCGAAATGGTTCTCAAAATGCCCGAAGCCGTCCTGGCCGACATGAAATCCCACACCCCCATCGGCCGGTTAGGTGAACCGCGTGATATCGCCAATACATATCTTTGGTTAGCTTCCGACGAGGCCGCCTTTGTTCACGGTACAACGATCAGTGTTGATGGTGGTATCGTACTCGGTACATGAGGAGTCGAAAATGACACGCAGTGCAGCAATTATTTCTACAGGTTGTTATGTTCCCCCCATCGAGCGTACTAACGCCTCGATGAAAGAAAAATTTGGTGAGGTGATCGACAAATTCGAAGCCTCTTCCAATATTAAGACGCGTTGGTTCGCCCCCTCCGATTGGGCCACCTCCGACCTGGCCGTCGAAGCCGGGCGGGCTGCTCTCCAGGAAGCCGGCATGCAGGCTGCCGATCTGGATATGATCCTTCTCGGTACCGACAGCCCCGATTACATCACCCCGGCCACCTCGGTGGTGGTGCAACACAAATTAGGCGCTAAGAATGCCGGCACCTTTGATATCGGCTGCGCGTGTGCCTCCTTCCCCACCGGCCTCAACACCGCCGCAGGGCTCATCATGGCCAACCCCCACATCAAAAATGTGATGGTTATCGGCGCTTATATGATGCACAAACTGTCCGACTACGAGAATGACGTCATGTCCTTCTTTTACGGTGACGGCGCCGGAGCAGCCATATTGACCGCTACGGAGAAACCGGGCTTTGTCTCCAGCACTTTCTTTGCCGATGGCTCCTACCACAAGCATTGGGGCATCTATTCCGGCGGTACCTTTGAACCCGTCACCGTCGACAGCGTTAAAGAAGGCCGGACGTTTGTGAAATTGGTCACGCCCTTCCCTGCCGAAGTAAATAATGAAGGCTGGCCGGCCCGCATGCTGGAACTGGCAAAGAACGGCAACTACGATGTGAAAGATGTCGATATGGTCATCTACACCCAGGTCCGCCTAAACAGCATCAAGCTGGTGCAAGAAAAGCTTGGACTGCCGATCGAGAAGGCGCATTGGGTAATGGATAAATGGGGTTACACCGGTTCGGCATGCATCCCCATGGCTTTAGATGACGCCCGGAAACAAGGCAAGATCAAATCCGGCGATCTGGTAGCTTTTATCGGTTCAGGTGTCGGCTACAACCAAAGCGGTTCTGCCTTCATCATGCCTTAATGACGAATTCCGTTCAGGAGTGCTCATGGTTTCTAAACAATCATACCAACACAAATTGATCAGCATCCCCGAAGCTGTATCGAAGGTGAAATCACACCAGACCATCGGCGTGGCCATGGCAGCCTCTGAACCCCCTGGTCTGCTTGCCGAATTGGGCAACCATAAGGACCGGCTGGATGATGTGACGGTATGGGTTTGTTTGCCCCTGCGCATTTACGATTTTATCCAAAAACCGGAAATGACCGGGCATTTCTTCGTTGAGAATTGGTTTTACGGCGCTCCTGACCGCAAAGTCCACCCTGAAGGCCGGGTTTCGTATATCCCCAACAACCTCCACCAAGCAGCTACAAACAAGCTGCTGGCGGCCGGGAACAAAGTAAATGTCTTTTGGGGTACAGCAACACCTCCCGACTCACGCGGTTTCATGTCCCTCTCTTTGGGGTTGGTCATGGAAAAGCAGTTGATCGAGGCTGCCGATCTGGTAGTGATCGAGATCAATGAGAACCTCCCCTGGACCCTGGGCGATACCCAGCTTCACATCGATGATGTTGATTTCATCGTTGAGAACCATGTGCCACTGTATGAGCTCCCCTCCGGCGAACCTTCCGAAGCGGAAAAAGCCATCGGCGGGTTTATCGCCGATCTGATCGAAGACGGCTCGACCCTGCAATTAGGCATCGGCGGTATCCCCAATGCCATTACCCCCTTCCTGATGAAACGGCATGACCTGGGCATCCATACCGAGATGTTCACGGATGGTATGGTTGACCTGTACCGGGCTGGTGTGATCACCAACAAGAAGAAAACCTTATGGAAGGGCAAAATGGTCGGTGCCTTTGCCTTGGGTTCCCAAAAGTTGTACGACTTTATCGATAACAATATCGGTGTGGAATTCCAACAGGGCAAGGTGACCAATGACCCGTATGTGATCGGCAAGAACTACAAAATGGTCAGCGTCAATACCGCCCTTCAGGTTGATATTATGGGTCAGGTATCCTCCCAAAGCATCGGTTACAAACACTTTAGCGGTACCGGTGGCCAGTTGGATACCCACCGCGGCGCCCAGCTTTCACCGGGCGGACGCGGCATCATTGCCCTGAATTCTACCGCCAAGAACGGCACCATCTCCACGATCGTCCCCATCCTCAGCGAAGGCGCTGAAGTGACCGTGCCTAGCCACGATGTGGATACGATCGTTACCGAAATGGGTGTGGCTGAGCTTAAAGGCCGCTGCCTGCGCGACCGCATGGAAGCCTTGATCAAGATCGCCCACCCCGATTTCCGTGATTCCTTGCGTTCAGAAGCACAACGCTTGGGGATCGTGCCTAAACCGTTCCACATATAGGAAAGGAGAGGTTTTCCATGAGCGATATCCTTGGTAAGTGGCAGCAACCCGCCGGGCAGCCTTTTCCCGGTTTGATATTTGAGTTTTCAGCCGACGGCACTTTTAAAGCATCCCTTGAAGAAATGGGTGTCACCTCCAGCGGAACCTATTCAACCGCCAACGGCGAAATCGATATGGATCAAACCCAGCACACTTTAGGGCTGATCGGGAAATTTGTCGGCCGTTATCGTATTGAGGGTGATACCCTCACCATGACCCTAAATGATCCGGGCGGTCCCCGCCCTGACTCCCTTGAAGGCAAGAACAAACGCTTGTATAAGAAAATCGATTGATCGACAAACAATCAGCTCTTTGCAACTTTTTTGTGAATAGAGCTGAAAGCATCGAACATAAACTCATTGCTAAGGAGTAAAGGATGACCCAACGTAAACTTGGACGCGGGGTAGCGCTCATCGGGGCAGGAATGTCCAAATTCGGCGCCTTTCCAGGCAAAGCCAGCCGGGATCTGTTTGTGGATGCATTCCAAGAGATGCTCCAATCGGTGGATAAAGGCTTTGATGCAAAGGATATCGAGGCGCTCTATATCGGCAATTTCAGCAGCGACCTGTTTGAAAACCAAGGGCACACCGCTCCTATCATGGCGGATTGGGTTGGCTTAACTCCCCGCCCCGCCACCCGTGTGGAAGATGCCTGTGCCAGCGGTGGCGTTGCACTCCGCCAGGGCATCATCGCAGTTGCCTCCGGGATGTACGACGTTGTTTTGGTCGGCGGTATCGAGAAAATGACCGATCTGCCCATCGAACGGGTCACCGACACACTGGCAACGGCAGCCGACGCCCTTTATGAGGTCCCGGTTGGGTTCACCTTCCCCGGTTTGTATGCCGCCATGGCTACCGCATATATGGCTGAATACGGCGCTAATACGGATGTATTCCTAAAGGTAGGGTACAAGAACCACGAAAACGGCGCTTTGAATGAAAAGGCACAATTCGGCCAGCGGATCTCCGCCATTATGGAAGCCCGCAAAGCCAGCGCTGTCAAAAAGGGGTTGCCCATCCCGACCTGGGCGAATGAAATGGAATTCCTTAAAGACGACCGGGCTAACCCTTTCATCGCCTGGCCAATGCGCTTATATGACTGCTCACCCGTCTCGGATGGCGCTGCCACTGTCCTGTTGGTCAGTGAAGAGATCGCCAAAAAGTTCACCGATATGCCATTACATGTCATCGGCACAGGTCAGGCCAGTGATGGGGCAACCCACAGCCGCCCTACGATGACATCTTTGCCCTCCGCCCGTAAGGCTGCCGAGATCGCTTATGAGATGGCCGGTGTAAAACCTACCGATATCAAATTAGCCGAAGTGCACGACTGTTTCACAGTTGCCGAGATCCTGGCTACCGAAGATCTGGGTTTCTTTAAACCCGGTGAAGGTTGGAAAGCCGCTGAAGAGGGTAAAACCGCCCGAAAGGGTTCCCGCCCGATCAATACTTCCGGCGGTCTTAAGTCAAAGGGTCACCCGGTGGGTGCATCTGGGGTTGGGCAAGTTCTTGAGATATGGAAACAATTACGCGGCCAGGCTGGTGAACGCCAATTGCCCGGCAACCCGAACCTTGGTCTTACCCACAATGTAGGTGGCACCGGTCAGACAACCACCGTCCACATCTTTGAACGGAGATAAGAGTATGAGCGACATAGAATTCACCAGCACGACTCATTATAAAAATCTGGCCGAACACAGCCTGATCGGAAGCCGTTGCAAATCATGTGGGAAAACCTACTATCCGGGACGTCCGATGTGCCCGGAGTGCTTCAGCCATGATATGGAAGCAATTGTCTTTTCCGGTAAAGGTACACTGGCTGCGTATTCAGTGATCTATATTGCCCCCACAGCCATGATCCAAGCCGGCTACGACCGCAAGAACCCGTACTGCACCGCCGTGGTCAAGCTGGAAGAAGGTCCCAAGATCTGCGCTCAATTGGTAGGGGAAGACCTTACCCACCCTGAAGCGATCAAGATCGGCACACCGGTCACAGCCACGTTCATCGTGCGCGGTGAAGGTGAAGCCGCTAAAACTTTCCTGGGATTCCAGGCTTAATCCAGATCAGGTGTAACCATGCCAACGGTAAAAGTAAACGGTGTTGAACTTTACTACGAACTCCACGGACCGGAAGACGGTGATGTGGTCGTTCTTTCCAATGGCATCTTTATGAGCACCGCCAGTTGGGGACTGCAAACCCCTGTGTTGGCCAAACATTACCGGGTGCTGTTGTACGACTGCCGCGGGATGTGGAAATCGGAACATCCTAAAGGTCCTTACAGCATGGAACAGCATGCCGATGATCTGGCCGCCCTTTTGGATGCACTCTCCATCACTCAGGCACATATCGCCGGTATCTCCTACGGCGGTGAAGTCAGCATGGCTTTTGCGATCAAATATCCGCAGCGCACGCTCTCGTTGTTCCTCTCCTCTACAGTAAGTGAGTTAAATGAAGTACTGCGCGGTTTCTCGGCTTTATGGGGTGCGGCTGCAAAGGCAAAAGATCCCAAGCGCTTGTTCGAGGGCTCGTACATGCTCAACTTCTCCGACAGCTACATCAAAGCCTACCACTCTGCCATCAACACGGCGGCGGACCGCTATGCCCAGTTGGATATGGATGCCGTGCTTGAGCTGCTGGACTGCTTCGAACGTGTGGATCTCACCAAAGACCTTCACAAGATCAACACCCCTACCCTGGTGTTGGTGGGTGAAGAAGATAATTTAAAACCGCGTAAATACAGTGAAATCATCGCCCGGGAAATCTCCGGGGCTCAACTGGTGGTCGTTCCAGGAGCTGGTCACGCCATTTGCCTGGAGAAACCAGTTATCTTCAATGCACTCTTGCTTGGATTTCTGGCTCAGCTTTAAGGCGTAAACGATCTGAAATCCTATCACAGTATGCGAACAAAGGAGGTAGTTAGAGAGACAATTAACTGTCGCGAAAGTACAAAATCAATGTCTATATCCATCTAATCCTTATGGAGGAGTTTCTAATGAAGAATGTTCGTATCTTGCTTATGGTTTTAGTTGTAGCAGCGCTAGTACTCTCAGCCTGCGCCCCTGCAGCAACCGAAGAGGTTGTTGAAGAAGTTGCCGCGACCGAAGAGGTTGCTGCGACCGAAGAACCTGTTGCCGAAGCCCCGCGCCTTACTTGCGGTGACGGCATCCAGGTTGGCCTGATCACGGATGCATCCGGTGCATTGGCCATCTACGGTCAGATGATCCTGCGCTCATTCATGTTGGGCATGGAATACGCAACCGGCGCTGCCGGTTCTGCTGGCGATGTGTATGATTTCAGCGCCACCCAGGAAAACGTCTTCATGCTGGATGACTGCGAGATCACCGTCTACGTAGCTGATGATCAAAGCACCCCCGATACCACCGCCACCATCGCCCGCGAAATGATCGAAGTTCAGGGCGTGGACATTTTGGTTGGTACAGTATCCTCCGGCGCCACCGCCACCCTTCAGGGTATTGCTGCTGAAAACCAGATCCCCCTGATCGTCGCCCCCGCTGCGGCCAATGACATCACCGGTGTAAACTTCAATGAATACACCTTCCGCACCAGCCGCAACAACTATCAGGACGCCATGAACCTGTGCGCCTATCTGCCCACCGTGTACTCCACCTTTGTGCAGATCGCCCCGGATTATGCGTTTGGACGCGGCTCCGCTGCGGCCTTCCGCGATTCTTGCACGCTCAACGGCGGCACCTTTGTAGCCGATGACATCTTCGCCCCCGCCGACACCACCGACTTCACCCCCTACATGGAACAGGTCCTCGCCTCCGGCGCTGAATCCTGGATCGTGTCTTGGGCTGGTGGTGGTTTCATCGCCATGATGCAGGCAGCCGCCGATCAGGGTGTAAACGAAACCATGTCCCTCGGTTCAACCTTCATTGACAACGCTTTGATGCCCGTGTTCTTCCCGAACGCTGTCGGCACCACCTCCGGCATTCTGTATCACTTCTCTGCCCCCGATAATGCCATCAATGACTGGCTTGTCACCGAAACAACCGCCCGCTATGGCGTTCCCCCGGACCTGTTCGACGCCGATGGTATGAATGCAGCCATCCTGCTCACCACAGCCCTGCGCGCCACCAATGGTGATGCCTCCGCCACCGCCATGATCGCCGCCATGGAAGGCCTGAGCTTTGAAGGCCCCAAGGGCACCGTCTACATCCGCCCCGAAGATCATGTAGCCATTCAGGATATGTACATTTTGACCCTGAACAACGTTACCGATCCCGGTTTCGCTTTCTACGATTATGTAAGCACCAACCGACCCGAACCCCCATGCCTCCTCCCCGAGACATTGGTCGATCGCTGCGGTGAACTGCCCGTTGGAAGCCTGAGCGGTCAGTAGACTAGACCGTACGTGTTGGGGCGGACGGGAAACTGTCCGCCCCATTCTGCTATAATCCTTAAAAATCCACTTATTTTTCACAGCGAGTAACTTATGGACAGTTCCATTATTCTGGAAACAAAACAGCTGCGTAAAGAATTCGGTGCATTGGTAGCTGTGGATGATGTCAATCTGAAGGTATGGGAACATACCGTACACGCCATAATTGGTCCTAATGGCGCCGGTAAAACCACCTTGTTTAATATGTTGAGCAATGCGTTCGAACCAACCTCCGGTAAAGTAATCTTCTATGGGAAAGATATCACCCATCTACCTGCGTACCGTATCACCCATATGGGCATCGGGCGTTCCTTTCAGATCACCAACCTTTTCCCCAACCTAACCGTTCTGGAAAATGTGCGTCTGGCTGCCCAAGCCATGGGGAAAGACAGCTTTCGTTTCCTCAGACCCGCCGGTCACTTCAAACAGTACGAGCAGCGCGCCATTGCAGTGCTCGAACAGGTAGGTCTGGCTGACCGCCTGTATACCATGGCACGCACCCTGCCGCACGGCGACCAGCGGAAATTGGAACTGGCGATCATCCTGGCGCCGGATCCAAAACTATTGTTATTAGACGAACCCACCGCTGGGATGGCTGCCGAACAAGTACCGGAAATGATGAAAATGATCGAGCGGATCAAAGAGGAAGGTAATAAGACCATCATTCTGGTCGAACATAACATGGGTGTGGTCATGAATTACTGCGACCGCATTACCGTGATGCACCAGGGGCGCATTTTAGCTGAAGGCACCCCGGCTGAAATTTCTGCCAATGCGGAAGTGCAGAATGCCTACTTAGGCAAATTGTATGGAGATTTGGCAAAGAAAGGCGCACAGGAGAAATAATGGAACCCATCCTGGAACTACGAAACATCCAAACCTTCATCGGTCAGTACCACATCCTGCAAGGAGTGGAATTTTCCATCCCCAAAGGGCGCATCACCGCCCTGTTAGGACGCAACGGCGCAGGTAAAACTACCACCCTAAAGACCATCCTAGGGCTTACCCCCCCTCGAACCGGGGAAGTGATCTTTGAAGGCAAGCCCATCCATGAGATGCGCAGCTACGACATTGCCGCACTCGGGATCGGATTTGTACCGGAGCAGCGCTCAATTTTCCGGGACCTAAGCGTTGAAGAAAACCTGCTGATCGCCGAACGCAAGCGCGGCGACCTGAAAAAGAAGCAGGACATGATCTTTGACCTCTTCCCCGACCTGAAACGCTTGATCCATCTACCGGGCACCCATCTTTCCGGCGGGCAGCAGCAGATGCTGGCCATTGCCAGGGCTTTGGTGGCAGATAACCGCTTACTGCTCATCGATGAACCCAGCGAAGGCCTCGCCCCCGTCATCATCGACCAGATGATCCTTGCCATTCGGAAACTATCCGTCGAATCAACCATCCTGCTGGTGGAACAGAATTTTATCGTTGCCAGCCAATTGGCTGAAGATTACGTCATCATCGAAGAAGGCCGCTCCCTCAAATCCGGGAAGATCGCCGACCTTGTCAATGATAAGCAAACCCTGCAGCGTTTCCTCGGGGTAGCATAGGAGATATCGATGAAATCTTTAGCCCTCTTCCTTCGTAGAAATCGAGCGCAACTCCTGACGGTTACCGTTCTGTTGTTCCTGCTGGTTGTGGCCATCCGCGGGATGGAACCGACGGATGCCTCCGTTACCATCTTGCGCGGCCTTTCGGTTGCAGCGGTTACGTTCTTGGTGGCCTCCGGGTTCTCACTCATCTTTGGTCTTTTGGATGTGCTTAACTTGGCCCACGGCACGCTCTTCATGATCGGCGCCTATGTGGGTTGGATGGTGTACATCCGCCCGGATACCTTCTTGGATATCCTCACTCCAATCTGCCTGATCGCCTCTGCCTTCGTTTTGCTGCCCTTGTGGGATTTTTTGGCAAACCGCCTGCATGGGAAAAAAGTGGTCAACAAACTGTGGCCGTGGATCGGCATGCTGGTGGCAGCGGCACTTTTATATTATTCCCTGCAAGCCTACCCCATCACCATTTGGGATGCGGGGGTCTATTCCCAAAGTCCCGGTACCTACTCTTTGATGGCGGATACCGGCTCACGCCTCATCCCCGCCCCAGTTACCTTCGGGGCTGCATCCCCTATGCTGGTCATCCTCGGCATTATTGCCGGCAGTATTCTGCTGGCATTCAGCCTGGCGGGATTGCAGACCAAGAACAGCTCCGGGCAAGCTAAACAAACGCTGCGCCTGCCGTGGACATTCATTGCCGGTTTTACCGCATTACTGGTGGGCGGCATCCTGATCCTGCTCTTCAATACCCCACTGACCACTCTGATCGTCGGGTTAGGTTCCAATTGGTTGTTCTTCCTGGCAATCCTTGTTGCTTTCGGAACAGGTTTCTTCTTGGGTTCTTTCATAGAATCAACCCTGATCCGGCCGCTGTATTCCCGCCCAATCTACCAACTAATGATCACCCTGGGTTTGAGTGCGGTCGGGATCGAACTGGTACGAGCCATTTGGGGCCGTTCCGAATTCACCATGCCCAAGCCGGAGATCTTCAACGGCGCCGGAGAGAACTGCCCGGCCACGAGCATTCTCGGGGCGCTGCGCGATCACTGCTCCACCATTTTCTTCATGGACAGCCGCATCCGGATCTACAATGAAGTCCTCATACCGGTGGTGGGTGTGCTGGTCTTGATCGGGATCTGGCTGCTGTTGAAAAAGACGCGTATCGGCATGGTCATCCGCGCCGGTGTCCAGGACCGGGAAATGGTCGAAGCCCTGGGGATCAACGTGCGTAAGGTGTTTACCTTCGTCTTTGCCCTGGGCGTTGCCCTGGCATCGCTGGGCGGCATACTGGCCGGGCCTTCAATGGGTCTTTCGGCTTCGATGGGCGACAGTATGATCTTGAATGCGCTCATCGCCCTGGCGATCGGCGGGCTCACCAGCTACCCCGGAGCAGCCGCCGGTTCGCTGCTGGTAGGTCTGCTGCAGCAATTCATCATCAAATACGGTCAGATCGGCATTACCTTGCCCTTCCTTTCCGAACCGTTCATGCCCAGCCCTCCGCTGGTGCCTGCCTCCACCGTGCTGTTGATGGTGATCATCCTGCTGGTGCTTCCCAACGGCCTGTTCGGACGGAAGGAGTAAACCATGAGTACAACCGAGACAAAATTACCCGCTCAAGAGAGCCTATTCAAAAAGATCTTCCGCACCGATAAAACCGGACTGTTGATCCTGCTTGCATTGGTGCTGCTGCCCTTTGTAACCGCTTTGATCAACGGGCAATCGATCAGTGCTTTAATGGCTAATGAAGCCGGGGTTTCCAAATTCGTGCAAGGTCTGGCAATTGAGATCTTCATCCTGGCGTTGTTTGCCCTGAGCTATGACCTGCTGTTGGGGGTTACCGGCCTGCTCTCATTCGGGCATGCCATGTTCTTTTCGGTCGGCGCGTACCTGACCGGTATCTGCCTTAAAACCTACAACCTATCCTTATGGGCAACCTTAGGGTTAGTACTGGTGGCGGCGGTTATCCAAGCCCTTTTATTTTCGGTGGTGCTGCCGCGGGTGAAAGGCGTGACCTTTGCCCTGGTCACCCTCGGTATGGCATCGGTGTTTTACATCGTTATCCAATCCCATGAAATGAGCGCCCTGACCGGGGCGGATGTGGGCTTGCAAGGCGTGGTCGCTCCGGAATTCATCAATGCCGCCGACCACCGCATGCGCTTTTACTTTGTGGCTCTCTTCCTGGTGGTGGCCATGTTCCTGCTGTTCAAGCGCTTTGTCAGTTCTCCCACCGGGCGGGTGTGTGTGGCCATCCGCGAAAATGAGATGCGGGCCAAGATGCTGGGCTACAACACCTTTTACTTCAAACTGAGCGCCCTGATCCTGGCCAGCATTACGGCAGCTTTAGCCGGGACGCTGCACGCCCTGTTCCAACCGATCGTCAGCCCGCACACGGCCAGCATGGGTTTCACCATCGCAGCGCTGCTGATGACCCTCATGGGCGGGGTTGGCACCCTGAGCGGGGCTTTAGCCGGGGCGGCGATCTACCGCTTGCTGGATTACGGCCTCAAGAATATCTTTGGCGACCAATCCAGCTTCATGATCGGGGTGGTGTATATCCTTATCGTGCTCTTCCTGCCCTACGGGATCATCGGCACGTGGAATATGCGCTCGGTTCAGATCAAAGAGGGCTGGCAGCGGTTGATCCATTTGTTCAGCGGAAAACATAAACAATTGTAGGATGTTGTTCGTCTGATCAAGACCGTACCCTTCAAGCTCAGGGTACGGTTTTTTTAAGTTATTGCGACAAATAGGTTTCAGTACTTAAACCCGCCCCCTCCTGCCTCCTCGCGCAGCACACCTT
>DATMYN010000381.1:0-4246 GCA_035560875.1 Longilinea sp.
ATCGAAAATCCTGTATAATTGCTGTCTGTCCATGCGCTCTGTGCATGACCGTATTTTATTGCAGGAGAATCCTCATGATCGATGAACGTGATGAAAAAATCCGATCCTATTGGGAAGATCCCAAAACCGGCTCGATGAATGACCGCTATGTGGCCACACTGGAAACTGAAATGCTGGCCCGTCACATCCACCCGGATGATAGTGTCCTTGACCTGGGATGCGGGGATGGCAGCGGTACTGCCGGATATCGAAGTTATGTCAAACGCTATGTGGGATTGGAACGTTCATGGAAAATGCTATCCGAATTCCACAGCAAGTCACCGGAACAGGAATTAGCCCGGGGTGACCTGCGGGCATTGCCATTTTCTCCGGAAGCCGGTCATGGTTTCTCCGTGATCGTTACCCAACGCGCCCTCATCAATCTGCCGGATGCAAAATCCCAAGAAGAAGTCTTATGCCAGCTACCCCGCTTACTGCGCCCGGGTGGGCATTTATTGTTATGCGAGGCTTTCCGCGATGGGGCTGAAAATATCAATAAACTGCGCCAGCACCTCGGTTATGAAGCTATCCCAGCCCGCTGGCATAACGTCCATTTGGAAAAAAGCCTCACCCATAAGATCCTTTCCCCCGAATTGACTTTAACTGGTGAAGAGGACTTGAGCACGTACTTCTTTTTAACCCGGGTGGTTAATCAAGCCCTCAGTGGACCCGGCCCCATTGATTGGGATCGCCCTTTCAACAAGATCGCTTTTGAGATCGCCCGTTCCGGTCTTGGACCGGAAATGAAAGGTTTCAGTCACATTTCACTTGAGGTCTGGGAGAAACGTTAGGAACCGCCATGGCATACTAAGCCATGGTTCGGGGGTATTACCAAGCCCAATCCGTGCGGTTGCATTAATATTCCGGTCGGTTATCTCCACCCCTTCTTCTATCCATAACCCGCTGCCCTGGTTATCCAGGGCGGCGCCGTTTAACCGCTTATCGATCCCTAATCCTTGGGTGAGTTTTGCCGGCCCATCACACCAGCGTGCTTCCGGTTGCCCGCCCCGCCTTGAACCGATCGCTTCCCGCCCTTCATCGATCTTGATCGCCCGTAACAGCACCGCAGCCGGATAGCCCTCTTCCATACATACACAATTTAACATCCAATGCATGCCATAGGTAAAGTAAACATAAGCCCGTCCGGGAGGACCATACATTACTGCGGTTCGTTCAGTCCGTCCAACCCGCGCATGGCAGGCCAGATCTTCCTCTCCCCGGTAGGCCTCCGCCTCGATGATATATCCGCTCAAACGCGTTCCATCCAGGCGGCGTACCAGACGTTTGCCCAGTAAAGCTCGGGCAACTTCAACAACATCTCGTTGATAGAAGCTGGCGGGAAGGAGTTGACCGGCGGTCATGACCGTAAGCGGGTATCTTTTTCCATGGTCAGCCGTAAACCCTCTAACAGCGAGACCTTGGGTTGATAACCTAATAACTGCTGGGCTCGGGTCAGATCGGCACACAACCGGGATGGCCCCGAATCAGAGCGGGGGTTGTAGATCACTTCAGGGTGGCTGCCGGTCACTTCGAGGACCAACTTTACCAATTCCCGTATGCTGGTCTCTTGCCCGGAACCGATATTGATGATCTGCTGGTTGATCCCCTCAGCAGCGGATGCCGAAACCATGGCAGTCACCACATCATCAACATAGACATAATCTCGGGTTTGAGAGCCATCGCCATGTGTCACGATCGTCCCATTGGTGAGGGCAGCCTTGAGGAATGCCGGAATGACAGGGGCATGGATGGGAGGTAAATGCTGACCGGGTCCGTAGGCATTGAAAACCCGCAAACAAACGGTTTCAAGGCCGCAAAGGGAACCGATGGTACGGACATAATATTCAGCTGCTAATTTCGAAACGGCATAGGGTGACCGCGGGTATGGGATCGCGTTTTCTTTCACCGGTTGTGAATCCTGGTTGCCGTAAACGGCTCCTGAAGAGATCATCACCACCCGTTTTACGCCCACATCCCGCATGGCTTCCATTAAGGTCACCGTACCACTGACATTTACTTGGTTATATTCACGCGGGTAAAGCATGGATTCAGGCACGAGCACCCGCGCAGCCAGATGGTATACACAATCGATATCCTGCAGCAGGGTCCACAGTTTCGGACGGTCGTTAATATCCCCCCGGGTAAAATGCACTTCAGGCAGCAAGACGGTGGGATCCCCCGTTGAGAGATCATCCACTCCGCGTACCTGATGCCCCTGCTGTGCAAGAGTATTGGTTAAAGCCGAGCCAAGGAACCCGGCAGCTCCGGTGACTAAAAATCGCACGCTGCTACCTCTTAGGAATTGTTTTTATTGAGGAATACATCCTCGTCCCCTGAACTGTGTTAGGATTATAGCACGTTTCGTTACGAGGTACTCATTGTCAGACAATTCCAAGCATTGGATCAACTTTTCCATCCGGCCGCTCGAAGCTTCAGACAGCGTGTGGGTGGATGAGTTCATTACTGACCATTGGGGTTCCCCGCTGGTAGCCGTTACAGGGCGGTTGCTCCAACCCTCCCACTTTCCCGGTTTTATTGCCGAATCCGGTGGTCAACCCGTTGGGTTGATCACATACAGGCTGTGCCAGTTGGAGTGTGAGATCATCAGTTTGAACAGCGAGAAACCCAAAGCGGGGATCGGAACAGCCCTGATCGCTGCCGTCCGCACCTTATGCAGTAAAGCAGGTTGCAAGCGCTTGTGGCTGGTAACGACCAATGACAATGTGAATGCGATCCGGTTTTACCAAAACATGGGTTTTCAGATTACAGCCGTACATACCGGCGCTGTTGACCAAGACCGAACATATCTTAAGCCACAAATCCCACTGATCGGTGAGGACGATGTGCCGATCCATGATTATTTTGAACTGGAGATGCGATTAATTTCCTGATACAATACCCCTGTTTGCCCTCTCAGACCATTCTTAGGGCAGCAAAGGAAAGATACATGCTGGGTAAAAACCGATCGATCGCCTTATTGACCATAATCATACTGCTGAGTTCCGTCATCCCGGCTCAGGCACAAAGTTCAACTTCCACCCAACCCGAACCATACGGCGGAGATATCTTATGCCCGCCCGGGGTTTACCCTAACGGATCAGAGGACTGCCTGGTTGCCGGTCCGGCTCAGGTGCTCACCGATTGGGCTGCCCAGGGCATCACCTTTCCTGCCCAACCCATCTCCATGTACACACCCCCTGCCAACCTGGCGGAGGTTCCTTATTACTATGCGCGCGTGAATGATGGTCCGGCGAATTTATTCAGTTCCTTGCCCAGTGAACCGGGAGCAACTCCCACCCGGATCCTTGAAGGTGGGCTTCGTTATATCTCCTATGTGAACCGGATCGAAACCAATGCCGGACTTTTTTACCAGATGCAGACCGGCGAATGGATCGATGGCGGATCGGTAGCGCGAGCCACACCGCCGTCCTTTCAAGGCGTTTTATTCCGTTCAACACCCACCATTTCCTTTGGCTGGATACTTTCTACCGTACGCAGTCGCCCACAAGCTGGTTACAGCTTCCCCGAGTCGGGACCCGAATATTACCGTTTCAATATCATCCATGTTTATGAGACTGCCACAGTGGATGGGGTTGAATGGTGTCTGATCGGAGTAAATGAATGGATTGAGAAAAGGTTCATCGCGCGAGTGATCCCCAATACCACCCCGCCGGCCGGCGTTACCACCGGACGTTGGATTGAGATCAACCTATATGAACAGACCCTGATGGTATACGATAATTACCAGTTGATCTTCGCCACCCTGATTTCAACCGGTGTCGATCCCTTCTACACTCAGCCGGGGTTATTCCAAATTTACGAGAAAAAAGATTCCGAAAATATGAGCGGCGCCTTTGAAGCCGACCGCTCCGATTACTATTACCTCGAGTCGGTCCCTTTTACCATGTATTTTGACCAGGCCCGCGCATTACATGGCGCTTACTGGCACTCAGTATTTGGGTACATGCGTTCTCACGGTTGTGTGAATATGAGCATTGCCGATTCACATTGGTTATATGATTGGGCTCAAGTTGGCGAATGGGTGTATGTCTGGGATCCTTCCGGGCAAACGCCAACCGATCCCAATTATTACGGTCAGGGCGGAGCATAGATCTCTATTTGATTTATCAAGCGCAGAGAGGTTTCTCTGCGCTTTTTTATTGGCTGTTTCTTTTCCTGGTAGAGGTGGTCGACCTTGCATCTCTAC
>DATMYN010000382.1:0-3698 GCA_035560875.1 Longilinea sp.
ACAATCCGCTCAGGGTGATGATGAAGCTGCTCATGCCAAAATACATCCCGGCGCGCTGTTGGCCGGTCTTCACTTCATCCTCATCGACCACTTCAGCCACGATCACATCCCCGATCAGCACCAACCCGGAAAGGCTGACACCGATGAGGACAGCGGCAATGATGGTGCCGACCAGTGAAGTCGAGAATGCCAACGGAAGAACCGCCAAGATCATGATGGCATTGGCGAGCATCAAGGTCGTGCGTGAGTCATATTTATTGGCCACAAATTTGCGCCAGGGGTACAGCATCAGCATGGCCACCAAAAAGGCAATGCCGAATACCAATGAAGATAAACTCTCATCGGCGCCGATGGAATATTTCAAGTAAAACATCATCCCGGCCTGCAGGGTACCGGTGCAGAAAAAGCGCATGGACTGCGCCACAGCAACGGTCACAAAGGACTTGTTTAAAAAGGTCGCTTTAAGAGCTGGGCCGAAGGGCACATACGCCTGCTCCTGGCTGCCCTTGCGTTCAAACATGGCCGGAATGCCAAGGAAGATGGCCGTCCCGGCGATCACTGCCAAAATCACCGCCATCCACGTCCAACCCAACGCTTCCGCCAGAATAGGCGGAACCGCCACACCGATGATCAAGCCAATGGTCTGGAAGATGTTCATCTTGGCAGCTACATCGGTGCGCTCTTCATAAGATGGGAACATTTCGGGCAGCAGGGAGTAATACCCGGTTGCCAGGGCTGTATACAACCCCTCCCAAATGATAATGAAGGCGCCAAAGAAGATCAGCAGCCCCCATGGGTTGGTCAGCCCGTCAAAGGGGGTGACAAACAACATAACAAAGGTCAATACATAAGGGAAGGCCGTGTACAGAATGTACGGGATGCGCCGGCCGCGTTTTGATTTCGAACGGTCTGAGAGATAGCCTAAAACAGGGTTGTTGAGCGCATTATAGATAGTGTAGAAGATCCAAAAGGTCGCAAACCAGGTGGCCGGCAGATTCTTCACATCTACGATGTAGAACATGATGATACCGGAGACCGATTCGACCGGAATGGATACGCCCAGGCTGGAAAGCGTATAGAGCAAGCGCGTTTTCCGGCTGGTGGTCATTTCTGGCTGTGCTGCAGTGGTCATTGAAAGCTCCTCCCTACAAAAATTGGTTTATCAAGCCATCAAGGTTTGGATCTCACGATAGCTGATCAATTGGATCCCTTCATCTTTGATGAATTTCTTCATCTCCTTGCTGGAAAAGATCTCATAATCCAGCACGCGCGCCTTCCAATCCGGGCAGATGCTGCGCAGTTCTTCCGTATCCACCGCCGGGTGGATGTACAGACGGCTGAAGCCGGCCGGAACGGTGCGCAGGGTTTCTTTGGCGTACCCCATGCGGTCTTCCACCCGGTCCAGGTGCAGGGTCAACAAGCCGTCATGCAGGGGCATACCCTTGCTTTCGATCTGTTTCATGAACAAGGTGGCCATCTTGGCGGTTACCGCATCCGCCCCCATGGCCCGCCAGCCGTCTTCTTCCCAGCGCACAGCCAGCACGGGTACTTTATACTGAAAGCCTAATTTCACATAGTCTTCCAGCAGTTTGGGGTGCAGCACGGTGCCCATGTGGGTATCGATGTGAGAGAATTTGATACCCCAATCGGCGCAGCATTTACATTGAGCCGCCATTTCCGCCACACCGGCTTTGGCTTTCATGTGCGCCTGGGCATCTTCCGTACGGCGGTAGAAGAAACCTTCCTCATCGATCAAGCCGCTGCTTTTATCTTTGGTGGAAAGCGGTCCCCAGCGGTAGCTGTCCCATTCCGCCGTCAAAGTAATGTGCACACCCATATCGAAAGAAGGGTTAGCCTTGCAGTTGCGGGCTGCCTGGGGGTACCAGGCGCAGGGGGACATGACTGCTCCGCTTTTCACCAGTCCAAAATCCACAAGGTCAGCAAAGGCTTTGAAGGTGGAATTACACATACCGTAATCATCGGCATGGAGAATGAGGACTCGATCCGTATCGGAAAAACCAAGTTTTTTCATGATGGGGTTTGTTTGCATGGATGCTCCTTATGTTTTTATATCAGCCGATTTCGCTGTACTATTTTAAGAATTGCGGTAAATAGGGCTTGTTGGTTTCCAACAAGTCATCCAAAACCGCATTGATCTGGTCGGCATGCGGGCCTAACGGATGAGCCAGCAGGGCCTGGTAGGCTGCGTTACGGTCGCCGTTTACGGCTGCTTCAACGGTCAGGATCTCATAGGTTTTTACCTGTGAGAGCAGCCCAAAGCATACCGGCGGCAGGGGTTTGGCTGGCAGCGGATGGAAACCTTTGTGGTCGACCATCGCCGGCATTTCCAACACCCAATCCTTTGGCCAGCCTTCCACCGCCCCGTTGTGGCGAACGTTGACCACATGGGTCTCGCTCAGGTTGTTGAAATGAGCATTCAAAAGCTGGGTAGCCACGGTGGAATAATACGCCCCGCCACGCTTCATCAGGTCTTCCGGTGGCACGGTCTTCGTGCGGTCGCCGTAATACGCCAGCAGATCCTTTTCGATCTCCATCACTTCCTGCCCGCGGGTGGGAGGCCACTTCTCCTGTGCCGCCAGTTTTCTATCCGTATAGTAATAATACTGCAGGTAATAATTGGGCATCATCCACAGCGATTTGAGGGTTTCCTGGTCAAACTCGGGTTCCTCCTCCGCCTGCATGGCTTGCAGAAAGGCCGGCATGACCTGCTCCCATACATCCACCCCATCGATGGTGAAACCGTAATGCCAACTCAAATGGTTCAGCCCCAAGGTCTTCAGCTCGGTTGAATCCGGGTCGATCTTCTGTCCGGTGAGCTTTTCAATCCCCTCCACCAATTCCATTTTGGTGGTTACAGCCACGTTACACACACCCACCGCCGGCACCTCAGGTGCATAACGGAAAAGCGCCTCCGTGACCAAACCGGAGGGGTTGGTAAAATTGACCAGCGGCGCCCCCGGCACGGCCAATTCCTTCATATCCTTCGCGATCGAGAGGATCACTGGGATGGTGCGCAAGGCTTTGGCCATACCACCTACCCCGGTCGTCTCCTGACCGATCAAACCGTGGCGCTTGCCCAGGTATTCATCCGCCACCCGCGCCGGCATTTGACCGACGCGCAGTTGGGTGGTCACATAGCTGGCGCCGCGCACGGCGTCCTTCTGGTTGGTGGTCAGCACTACTTTAAATGGGTTGCCACGCGCCTCAACCATGCGTTGGGCAAAGCCCCCCACCACTTCAAGCCGTTTGGCATCGATATCCATCAACCACAGTTCATCCAGCGGAAAACTGGTATGCCGTTCGATGAAGCCGTTGATCAATTCCGGTGTATAGGTTGAACCACCGCCAAAAACTGTTACTTTAAGCATTCTCACTCCTCCAAATCGTCCGGGCAGTATTAGTCGATGAAAACAACTTTCCCGGTACGGGCACTTTCATACGCCGCATCCACGATCTCCATATTCGTCAGCCCTTCCAACCCGCCCGGGTTGGGGGTTAGACCCTTCTCAATGCAATCTATAAAATACGCCATCTGGCGGTCGTACATCACCTGCGGGCAGTGCTCCGGGCGTGGATAAGTAAACCCGGGGTCGACCACATCCACACGCTGTTCCTGCGGGTTGGGGATCTCGGCCCGGGTGGGGAAGATCTGGGCAAACCCTTTGGTACCATAAAGC
>DATMYN010000383.1:0-2317 GCA_035560875.1 Longilinea sp.
GTGGTTCCGACCAATACGGCCTGGTCACCCGTGCTTCAGATTACGGTACCGGTTATGGGTATTATTTCGCCGTTACCTGCGATGGTCGTTATGCCCTCCAACAAATGGATGGCAATGGTATCAGTGCAATTACCGATTGGACAACGTCAAACTACCTGATCAGCGGAAGCAACCAACGCAACCGCATCGGTATATGGATGAATGGAAATTCAATCAAGTTATATATCAACGGCAATATGGTTCGAGAGATCACGGATGATTCCTTTTCATCCGGAAATATTTTTGGCGCCTTCTTTGCCGCTTACAACACCTCGGGATTTACGGTTTCCTTGGATGCCATCCGGCAGTGGAATTTGCCCTGATGACCAGTCCGGCAATACCTCCTTCTCGTCCTCGAGCCATCCAAATGGCTCTTCAGGTTATTGACTCCAAACCTGTCTACATCGATACCGAGACAACCGGTATCGATCGCAGCGACGAGATCGTAGAGATATCGATCATTGATTGGGATGGAAAAGAATTATTCCAATCTTTCGTACGTCCGAGTAAACCGATCCCTCCAGCGGCAATGGAGATCCACCACATCACCGATGAAATGGTGGCATCATCTAAACCCTGGCCGATCATTTGGCCAGCCGTAAGAAGCCATTTAATAAACCGGGTTGTTGCTGCTTATAATAGTGAATTCGATCTGCGTATGCTGCAGCAATCGCTGGAAAATTACCGGCTGCCCTGGCGTGAGCATCTGCAAAGCGTAGACATCATGCGCATCTATGCTGAATACCGCGGCGAATGGGACCCCAACCGGCGGAATTACCGCTTCTTCAAACTTGATCAAGCAGGTAAGGATCTTGGCATCAGCATACCCAATGCTCACAGGGCAACAGCCGATACACTCTTAGCCAGGGCGGTTGTCCATGTTATTGCAGATCTACCGTATTCATAAAACGCCATGGCAAAACCCAAGCTCACTCTTTCTGCCGAACAAAAATCGCTCATCCAATCCCCTTTGGGTGAGCGGGTTTTTCTACATGGTCCGGCAGGCTGTGGAAAGACAACCGTCGGAGTCCACCGCTTGTTGCATCTCATAAAAAATGGTGCCGATGCCGGTTCCATTCTCGTTTTGGTCCCGCAGCGCACTTTAGCGGCTCCCTATTACCATACCCTGCAAAACCCCGATCTCCCCGCCGGAGCTCAAACCAGCATCTACACCTTTGGCGGTTTAGCCCAGCGGATGGTTGATCTGTTTTGGCCGCTAGTTGCCAGTCAAGCCGGTTTTGGTAAACCGACCCAAGCGCCGGTTTTCTTAACCCTTGAAACCGCCCAATACTATATGGCGAGAGTAGCCAGACCATTTTTCGATAAGGGTTATTTTGAGGGTATATCACTAGACCACAATCGGCTGTTCAGCCAACTCCTGGATAACCTCAACAAATCGGCTGTAGCCGGTTTCCCCATGCAAGAGACAGCCCAGCGGTTAAAAGCTGCCTGGCTGCCGACTGGTGAAGTCTCCCGCTTAGCCACCTATGATCAAGCCCAAGAAACTGCCCTGAATTTCCGCCAGTACTGCCTTGAACACAATCTATTAGATTTCTCGCTGCAAGTCGAAGTATTTGTAAAATTTGTTTGGCCGTCTTTATTAGGGAAAAACTTCCTCCAAAAGAAATACAGCCATTTGATCGTTGATAACCTGGAAGAAGATATTCCGGTAGCTCATGATACCTTATCTGAGTGGCTGCCTGATTTCCAATCCGTCCTCCTGATCCAGGATGATGAAGGGGGTTTCCGATCCTTCCTCGGAGCCGATCCCGCATCGGCAGCCAAATTGGCAAACCAATGTACGAAAGAAGAAACACTTGAGAAGAGCTATGTAACCTCGCATTCCATAGACAATCTGCGGTATGTAATGGTCAACCAGCTCAGCGGAACCCCCGTGGAGGTTCTCGACCAGTCTGTGGAATCCGCCTATTCAATTTCCACACAGCCATTCACCCCACAAATGACGGAATGGGTAGCCGCCCAAACCGTTGAACTTATCCAAAATCAAGCTGTTCCCGCAGGTGAAATTGTTATATTGGCTCCGTTCATGAGTGATGCCCTGCGCTTCAGCTTGCGGAATGCCCTGGAAAAACTTGGCGTACCTTCCTGGTCAAATCGGCCGTCGCGTAGTCTCAGTGAAGAACCCGCCACCCGCTGCTTGCTTACCCTGGCGCAATTAGCCCATCCTCAGTGGGAGTTAGCCCCCTCCATGTTTGATGTCCGATATGCACTCCTTCAGATCCTGACCAAAGGTGATCTGGTCCGGGCTGATCTCATC
>DATMYN010000384.1:0-2904 GCA_035560875.1 Longilinea sp.
GCCCCCTCCTGCCTCCCCCAGATGTGGGTTTGAGTAAAAATAATACCAATGTTTCATACCCACATCTGGGGGAGATGGCCGTAGGCCAGAGGGGGCGTTTTATATTGTTGACAAGTTTTTTTTCAATGAAAACAATTCAGCGCCTGTACTTGAATACAGGCGCTGAAATTATTCTTGATCGATTTGTTGTTATGCCTGAGGAGCTAAGGTGGCGCCTTCTTCTTTTTCTGCACGTTCGCGCATTTGAGCGCGCAGCTTATTGATATCGCGCGGGATGAAATAGATGACGCCCAGGAAGAAGATGAAGCACAGGATCCAGGTGCTGGTGGTAATACTGGTGATGGCCGTCCCCAGTGAGTAGTGGTCGGCCACGATGCCCGAGATCAAGGGGGCAAAGGTGGCGCCGGCATTCTCGATGAAGGCTTCCACCGCATTGGCCGTTGAGCGGATCTCCGGCAGGGTGATGTCGTAGATGGTGGAAAGCACATTGGAGGCCGCAAAGGGGATGAAGAGGCAGGCCACGCAGGTGAGGATGAAGAATTGGGTGGTTTGGGCCACGGGTGTAACCATGGCGGCATACAGGAACAATGCTCCCAAGATCACGCCGATGGCGCTGACAATGATACGGCCGCGTTGGGTCTTTTTAAAGAGCCAATCGCCCAATATACCGCCCACCGGGTAACCGACAGCCATGATGATCACGGCCGGAGCCATGGTGAACAGGACGGCATCGGAAGCATAGCCGCGTTCGCGTTCAAGGTAGGTGAAGAACCAGTAGGTGATCACGTTCCAGGGGATGACGCCGAAGAAACCTTGGATGAAGATGAGGATCAGGCTGGGTTTCTTGAAGAGTTCTTTGACCTTGCTCCACTCGAACTTGTGGACGGTGATCGATTCCATGCCTTCCATCTCGGGTTCGGCCTGGCCGCGCGGGGCTTCTTTGAGGCCGAAGAACATGAGGATGGAAACCAGGATGCCGATGGAGCCGGTGATGTAGAATACCGCCCGCCAGCCGATCACACCGCCCAGCAGCAGGGCCATGACCATTCCGATCAGGTAACCAATCGGGCTGGTAAGCTGCAGCAGGCCGTAGACCTTGCCGCGCTCGCCGGGTTTGAAGTAATCGGCTACCAGGCTGTACAGACCGGGGTAGCTCGAATCATCGATGCCGGTGGAAGCACGGGCTGCCACGAAGAGGGGGTAGGTGGGGGCAATAGCGCCCAACCAGGTGGTAACACCCCAGATCAAGGAAGCCAGCGAGAGCAGTTTGGCGCGTGAGAAACGGTCGTAAGCCCAGCCCCAAACCGGGTAAAGGACGGTGCCGATGATCAACGCGCCGGTGGTAACCGCACCCATTTGGGTGTAGTTTATATTGAAGGTGGTCATGATGTTATCGGTCAGCGGTCCGATCAGAAGTTTATCGATCTGATGGATGAGCATGAAACCGAAGAAGATGATCACCGCAAACCAACGACCGGAAAGACTGGTCTTGGCTTTTACATTTTGCATAGCGGTCTCCTTAGGTATAAGATGAGATCAACGATCAACCCTGCGGAAGCATGGCTTCGACCAGGGGGTGATACCGTTCGTAATAAAAGCCTTCGCCGAGGTCATACCCGGCTTTAGCGCCCATCTCGGCGTTCATGGAGCCCATTCCCATTTGGAAGGCTGCCAGCGGGTCTTGGACAAAGCCGCCCATGGTTTCTTCCACATTGATACCAGCCTGGCGGGCTTGCTCCAGCAGTTCAGCTACCATGAACTCGATCTGGCTCTTGTGGGCGGCCATGGCTGCAATTTTGCGTTCAAAGGTGGCGCTGATATCCACGATCTTATTCCAGCGGGCGGGGTCTTCGGAGTAGTAATATTTTTCCGGCACCACGTACGGCTCCAGCCCCAATTCGGGGTAAAGCCCCGGCAGTTTGGAGAAATTGGCGGCTTCTACAGCGGCACGCGCCACCACGCAGTGATCGGGGTGGATCTCCCCTTGGGCGAAGGCGTCTTGGGCGACCAGGATATCGGGTTTGTATTGGCGTAATAAGCGGATGAAATCGCGGCGGATCTGCCCAACGGGCAGGGTGTCCAGTTCAAAATCAGGGTAACCTAAAAAGATGGTGGATTCGGCGCCCAGGGTTTTGGCGGCGGCTTCCGCTTCTGCATGGCGCATGGCGGTGAGCTGTTCGGAAGGGTGGGCGAAGGAGCCCTTGCTGCCGTCGGTGACGGTAACCAGGATGACCCGGCTGCCGGAGGCGATCCAGCCGGCCAAGGTACCGCCGGCGTAATATTCGGCATCATCGGGGTGGGGGGCAAAGACGAGGACGGTATGAGGCATACGGGCAGGTCAGCTCCGTTGGGAGAAGTATGGGAGTTAGTATAGTATAAGAGGGCGAATAATACAATCAGTGGAGAATATCACAATAAATGCGTGTAGCCATTATATTGCCTCGAAATCGGTAATACATGTATCTATAAGTAAAACTAGGGTAGGGGGTTGCTGAAGAGCTTTCACGATCTCTTGTAAGGGCACGACGGTACGAAGGAGTGCCAAGACCGAATGTGGCGTAGTCGTGCCCAAAGAAATGAATCCCGAAACCCATTTAAATACAGTGCGCTAAAGTCCGGCGAGTTCGGTGTGATAGATATGCCTGTGTAATTGTTGGGCTACGGGACGGGGAGATGTTTGTTATGGAATACGCCACATCGTCCCTTACCAAACCTACAATTAATTTGTGCAATCCGTGTGATCCGTGTGCAAAAAATGGCGCACTGAAGTGCGCCCTACAAATCGCCCACCCACATCTGGTGCAATCTTTTACAGGCAATGCAGTGGAGAGAAAGTAAGGTCAAAAACCCGTGGTATCCGTGTGCGCATCTCTTTTTCCTCTTTACTTCTGATTTCTATAATAA